>JBAZXC010000008.1 GCA_041660065.1 Parcubacteria group bacterium
TATACCATACTTTTTGGCATTTGTGGCAATATATTTATTTTTTTTAGATGATTTGATAGCGATTGGAAAAAGGTGACTGGTTATGTGCAACGGGACGCAAAAGGAGCAGGTTACAAACCTGCTCCTGTAAGATCTTTATAGAAA
This sequence comes from Parcubacteria group bacterium, assembly GCA_041660065.1. Classification (NCBI taxonomy): domain Bacteria; species Parcubacteria group bacterium. Next base: position 145 of record JBAZXC010000008.1, read on the forward strand.
GGCTGCAGAATTATGATAAAATCACAAACTCATGCGATGACATGCGTTTGTGATTTGTTTGTTCTGTCACACCGTTTTACGGTCGCGTTTCGATCATGCGTCCCGTTGTACAATCTGCATCAGAATTGCATGTGCTTGTACAACTGTCAGCACTGTTTGTGACTTCTGGTGTTGATTGACAGGTGCCCTGACTGTTGCAAGAGCGTGCAGTGCACATCGTGCTGATCGTGCGACCCGGATTATATGAGACTTTTGGTTCATCAATGCCGTCATTTGTACGATCATGATCATCGTCAAACCAACATTCTGCAGGATAAGAATGGCTTCCCGGGAATACGGGAATTTCTCCTGTTGTGCCATTACATACAGTTATTGCGCCATTGCTACTATCAATGATGCAACAAACATTTGGACACGTGACAGTTGCGATTGCGTTGTTTGGCGTGCCATCGGTTCCAAAATATACGTATGGCTGGAGATCGATCGGCATGGTTGCAAGGCATGATGGTGCTTGACAGTCTACCGATTGAGGGATCGCTGCCGGACTGGTGTGTGTACATGTCCAGTGCCAATTGCCAGCTGTGTCAAATGTGACTGTACTTGGTGTAGAATCTGTGCCACAGAGTCCGGGGTCTGTAGGAATTGTGTTTGAAAATACGTTGTTATCCGGTCCGCAGGATGATGCCGGACGTTCACGGGTTGCACTGCAGGCTGTGGGTGATGTGCTTGTGCCTGTACCAATACCATTACAACCCCAGGTGACTGTTTGACCGTATGTCGGGAATATTGGTGTTTCTGTTGGTGTGCCGGATGAACACAATGCTCCTCTGTAGGCCGTTTCACTGATCGTGTATGTGCCTGTTGCTGCAGAACTGCATACACCGTCTATTCTAAATGGAGCACTACACGATGCATCTTCTGCTGTTGTGCTATTATCTGATCCTTTACATGTCCACGTCCATGTATTTCCGCTGAGTGATGGAGGAACCGGGCTTGCTGTACCATATGCACAAAGTCCCACTGTGGGAGCTGTTCCTACGGCAACACCATCTGCCGGTCCACAAACACCGCAAGTTCTCACGCTTGTTGCTATACCACAACCACACTCATAATAATAATTCGGATTTGATCCGGTTTGAGTACCATTTGTACAAACTGACCATGAATTATAAGAACTTATGCCCCAGCATGGTGTACATGGTGGAGGTGGAGGTGGAGGTGGTGGAGGAGGTGGTGGAGGGGGCGTAGGACAATGCTGATTTCCACATCTGGACGTGCTACAACAACAGCAACCAGGACCTCCACAACTCACGCCCGATCCCCTTCTCCCAAAATCACCCACACACGTCCCCGAACATCCTGCATTAGCATCAAAGACACCCTGCCCAAAAAAAATACCACCAACCAGTAAGAATAGAACAATACCCATCAAACCCCTCATTTTTTTTATTGTTTCACTTTCTCTAAAAAATTGTGGACTTAGGCTCATATATTTTATATTAAAAGAAAATATCATAATTATTATTTCGCATGCAAAAAGATTTCACTCCCGAGTATAACATCGTTTTCTCCTTTGATAATTGCTTCCACAAAAGAATTCTTACAGTCACTTTTTACATCCAAGGTAAAAGTACTTTCATAGACCATTGGATCAATATTATAGGATTTGACACCAGCAAGACAACTATCGCCATTGTTATTTTTTAGATCTATTTCCAATGTCAACTTTCCATTTTTTGTTCCTCCCAATCGTGAATCAGAAAATCCGTCTGTTGAACCGAAATATGCCACAGTCACATTAGCACTCTCTCCTGCCACATAATTATCTTTATTCAATATCACACTTTCTATACCAGCACTTTCTCCAGCTACAACATAGTGAAAAAATGTTTTTGTTGAAACTCTAGAGCCATACGAATCAACAAAAGAAAGAGCTCCATCATATGCCTGTGGCTTTAGCGCCTTTGGTACAGAAAAAGAAACTTTCTTCATCTCATCTGGTCCAAAAGTAATCACATCAAGAGATTTGCTTTCTTGCTTGATATTTTCCTCCGCATAAAAATCCTTTCTTTCAAAGTTTATAAATCTTGGGGTGACCGAAACATCTTTTGTAAAATGACTTTTTACTGAACATGTCGCAACCAAATTTTCATCGGTTTTTACATCCACACCCTGTACGATCGTATATGTCTTATTTTCAGGTTCTCCATCTATATGAAAAGAACACGTCTCGGGAAAAATTTCCAAAAAATCAGTATAGTTGCCATTTAATTCATAATTCCCTACAACAAGAGAGTTGGCAGGTACCCCAACTTCGTTGACATAATCAACAACAATAGCATATTTTCCCCTCAAAGAAGCGGGTGCTGAATAAAATATTTCTCTTTCTTCGCCATTGCTTCCATTTCTTAAAACCACCTCATCATCATATGTGGCAACATCTACAGGAGACGCCGGCAAAATCTCCCCGACATCATTTGCTCTATACAAAGAAACGTAGTACCTCGTGATAGATTTAGAAACACCATTTTTGTCCGCAAAATCAAGCTTTATTTTAAAATCATTGTTCATCTGAGAAACAAGAGACGCCTTATTTGAATCAACTTTTACCCCTTTTTTGAAATAAACCACAAAAATACTGGCAACAATCAACAAAACAAGAATACCAGTTAATATCATATTTTTTTTGTCCATTCTTTTATTTTTAAGAATTATTTATTTTCAATAAATATCTTTATTTCTCATTTTTTTTCATAAAGTCGATCTTTCCTTGCACTGCGTCTTTGCAGATCATTATCTTTTCTTTATTCTTTATTTGATCACATAATTCAGATTTTGATTCCATAACTGCCTTTTTATAGATCACCGATTCCTGGACTGTCATAACACACATATTTTTAAATGATTCATCCTTACTGCAGCCACAAATTTTACTATCATCCTTTTCCAGTGCTGAGCTCATCGCCTGTGAATCGCTTTCAAAATCACACTCCATCTTTGGATAAATAATCTCCTGCTTCATACCTATGCCCTTAGAATCTTTGTTGCCAAGAATAGAATAAAAAAAGAAACCAAAGACGCCAATGGTTACCAAAAGAATTACCCCTATTAAAACCAAAGATATTTTACTCATTTTTTTTATTTAAAATTTATTTTTAAATTTTACTTTATATATACACTTATGAGTTTTCTACAAAAACTAATTTCTCATCGCGATTTAATTATACACCATATTTGTATATTATGTAAACTGCCCACCATATAAAACGGCTGATACGCTCGTTGCCAGATTCAAACTCGACACACCTTTTTGCATAGGAATTGAGATGATCTGATCAGAATGCTCTTTTAGCGTATGTGTAATTCCTTCACGCTCTGTGCCAAAGATCAACACGCTATTTTTTTCCATCTTAATGTCTCTTATACTCACGCCATTTGCATCACACGCACATACCTTCCGTCCTTGTGCGATATCTTCGAGTGATGCAATGTGCAAAACAGGTACCGCCCACTGCAATCCTGCACCGGCACGAATTGCCAACATATGCCACGGACTAATCTCTCCGCTCACCGCAACGGCCCCCACACCATAGCCGGCAGCAACACGCACAACCGCACCAACGTTGTTGATGTCATGCGGATTTTCGATAAAAATAATTTGTTTATCTGTTGCGTCTGCAATTGTGTACACCGGCTTTTTGGCAATTGCTACAATGCCGGTGCGTAGCGACGACGAGGCAATGTCATGAAATTGTCCGTGACTGATCTCGCGCACATATTGTTCCACATGTTCCACATCAGCATCCGCTGCAATGTGTCGCATGAGCTCCACTGCGGTCTTTTTATCATCCGTCACCGCATCCACGAACTCTGCACCAAAACGCGCCGCATGCTTAAATGCATGTATACCCTCCACAACGACAATATCTTGTGTGCCTTTTTTTGTTTTTTGATACAACTCTTTGAATTGATCTTGCATATGTATAAAAATTTATAGTATCTATTCTCTATGGTACGGATGTCCAGCATTGATCGTGCTTGCACGGTACAATGCCTCCGCCAAAACCACCATTGCCAGATCATGCGGAAACGTCAACATGCTCATGCTCCATAAAACATCCGCACGTTTTTTTATTCTCTCACTGTGCCCGTCCGGACCGCCCACGACAAAAACCATTTCACCGACACCACCCACAGATCGCTCGTCCAAAAACTGCGCCAAGCCACGACTCGTGTATTCCGCACCATGCTCATCCAAGACGATACAAAAACGATTGTCGATCACCTGTAGCAATTTATCATCCGTTGTCTTATCGCTGAGATGCACAACTTCCACTTTGTGAAATCCCGACAATCTCTTGATATACTCCGTAAAACCCTCCTTTGCAAAAGAAATCTTTGGTTGACCAATTGTGAGGATCATTATTTTCATTTCTCTATGGTATACCACTTACGTGAAAAAACAAATTATTTTCGTGCACCTGCAATGATCTTTTTGTATACGAAAAAACTGTCCCGTCTCGCACGATTACCAGTTGTACGATCGATCTCCACAAGTCCAAATTTAAAATCATATCCGCTGTCCCATTCATAACTGTCGCACAGACAATAATGGAAATACCCGCGCACATCCGCGCCATCAGCAATTGCCTTATGCATATATAATATGGACTGCGCGAGAAACTCCTGGCGATCTTTATCATGTAGACCACTGTTGGTCGGTTTTCCATTTTCCAAGATCATGATCGGTTTATGATATTTTTTTGCTTGCATCAAGACATGATACAGACCATCCGGAAAAACCCGCCAGACATCCGGATCATGCCAATCATTTGTACCATGCACACCCCATTTTTTACCACTCCTCCCAAAGAAAAACCGATCACTCGTATAATAATTGACCCCGATGAAATCGCCATACGGAAGTAATGCATGAATAAAATATGTTACAGAAAAATATGTTTTTACCCAAAGATAAATCCTTTGAAAAAAGGTATTCTGTGCACCACGCTCATCATTCCACAAATACGTCGAACCGATCCATATGTTAGGATATTTATCCTTCCATAATTTATACACACTTTTGTGCATTGCGATCAGGTTGCGTGCAACATAATACGCTTTTGTATAACTTATGACAAATGGCGGACGTGAACCTGCAAGATAACTTGATCGCACATATACTGTCGGCTCATTAAGCACAACGATGCAATCAACCAAATGCCCTAGATTTTCACAGACATGTTCTACAAAAGTCTCAAACTTGTGTACAATTTTTTGATCATGCATGCCATATTTTTCCTCACACCACATTGGTATATTCCAATGCCACAAACCAACAATTGTTTTGATCTTCCGCCTTTTAAGATCATATAAAACTTTTTTGTAATGCATGATTGCGTCCTGATCGAATATTCCTTCCTCCGGTTCGATACGTGACCACTCGATCGTCAACCGCATTCCATTACAACCAAGCTCTTTTACAAGGTCGTGATCCTTTTGATACTGATGTGTATATGCATTTGCCACACCAATCGTCGGAACAAGACCTCGACGCGCCCACCGAGTCCAATTGCCATACTGATCATTTCCTTCCGTTTGTGTACCAATATTGGTCACGCCCCAAATAAATTTTTGATCATTGTCATTCATAATTACCATTATAAACCACACACCAAAAAAGACGCCACATGTGGCGTCTTTTATTTACTTTTTCAAAGATAATAATTTTATTTGCGGTGATCTATTTTCTTCTTCCGTGTGTTCCATTGCGACAATTTGATTGAAATATGTATTTACCGTACCAACCCACCGCTGTACACTTTCCGGTGAGTGTGATGCACAGCTGTCACCGCATTTCCACGGTGTTACCATTTTTGCCGGCGTATCCCTTTTTGTATCGTATACAAAATGATTCAGTCGTGTTGCAATTGTATCCACAGCCTCCTCCGGTGAGCCAAAGCATGCATAACCCATTGCTTGTCCACGCGTACCCGTAGATTTATACCCCCAGTAATTGTAACAATCCACACCGCCTTTTGATGGTGCATACATCCCCCATTGACTCTCCTGCCTTGCAATACCCACAATAAGTCCGGCAACCGTTTTGTCTTGCTTTGCAATTGACGCCGCCATTGCTTTCATCGGATGATCCGCAAGCATGGTAACCAATTCTTGTTCAAACCACTCGTCCTCTTCCGGCTCAAAAATATACCCCTCTTTACTCAGCTGTTGACATTGATCATCAATATTGGCAAAGCCTGTTACATTTTTTTCGTCGCCATTGATCACGTCCTTACCAAAAACACAAGCAGTGTATCTCTGCGTCTCTTGATCTACGACGGGCTTTTCTTCATGCGATGACGCTGTGTCAAAAGCATAAAAGCCTCCTGCGATCATGATCGCCATCCCTGTCAGTACGAAGTATGTATATTTTTTTGTACAAGAACGAATATTGTGCAGTGATGCCAAAAACATCTTACGCGCCTCCACACCCAGACGCTTGGTCAGTGACGGTTCTTCATTTATAACCATATGTTACTTTACGAATAAAACCCCTATTGCCCCCTGCCAAGAAACAAACAAGTGTGCTTTATCAAAAAAGCACACGTAGAAATAAGTATACTGCACCACCCAAAAAAGTCAATGATCTTTATCCACAGAAAGCCAAAAAACCTTTATTTTAAAAGGTTTTTAAGCACATCGATCACTATATTATCCTAAAAGATCCGTGTGCCATTCCCCGTGCACATTAACAGCTATCACCTAAGTAACTGTCTAATATCTCATGTCGAGTTGAGATGCCAAAATTTCGAGCGAAAAAAACGGAAGTTGAGGGAGAGCTATCGGGTGATAACCCGACGAAACTTACGTTTTTTGTAGCCGAAATTTTGGCATTTCAGCCGACAAGCCATTTTCTGGCGTTGAGATGTTAGGCAGTTACTAAATATCACACAATCGTTCAAACGCATTTTCGAGATCATTTTTCACTTTTTTCACATTCTGTGAAAAAACCCTTAGCTCTTGCACGCTCGCACTACCCCGTACTTTCACAAAAAGACAGCCTGATTCTTCACGTAACTTTAATCGTTGCGGTGCCGCGCCTATGCCCATTTTTATATGCCCCGCAATGACATGTGCCACATCCGGATGTTTCAAAAGAAAATCAACGATCGGTTTTGACGCATCGATGACTGTCGTATGTTTTCCACCCATTTTACCACCACTACGATGATTCTTGTTGCTCATACTGGATAAATATCACTAGTCAATCGGAAAATCCAACTGTTCAGAAGGAATCCCTTGCGCTATACCATAACGCACCACAGGCTCCCATGCGGCACGGTCATCATGCGCAAACATAAAAGTTTTATCGCGAAAAACCGCAATAACATCATTATCTCGCCAAAAGTGCATATACCACCCCGCCTTGATCTGATGAGAAAGATTGCCGATATCTTGCAAGGACACGTTGACCGTATAAAGATGCCACCGATTCACGGGTATTTCAATATTAGAAATGCGTACAGATATAATCTCCATATCATTGATCAATCGGTTATCCTCCAAACTTTCTTCCACAATAACCCCCTTGTAGTCCTTGACCATATGGTTTCTTATAAAAAATTAGCGCACGATCATGATCTTTGTGTGTTTATCATACGGTACTACATTATATAGTTCTGTCAATCATTACGGATGACGCACTTTTATTTATTTTTATATTTTTGCAAGTAGTTCCCTGCCGCTTTGATCGCTCTGAATTTTCATGACAACCTCTCTTTTTTCTTGTATTGCATCACCAATTCGCTCAACATGTTTTGGAGAAAGGTTTGCCGGTAAATTTTCCACGGCAAAATAGGCGATTTCATCCGCTTCATCCGTCAGCGTTTCTACACCGCCAACTTTTTTGCACACAAAAGAAAAGATGACGTCATTTTTCTTTTTCTTGCTGTATACACCGATCAATCGTATCACTTCAACATCCAATCCCACTTCCTCTCGCACTTCACGCACAACACCCTCCCACGGCGACTTGCCACGCTCCACCATGCCCCCGGGCAAATTCCATAGATTCATATCTCGCCGGTGGCACAAGAGAACCCTATTATTTTCGTCAAAAATGACCCCAAACGCACCGATCGTAAACATATATTCACGTACAATGATTCATCATTACCATAAACATGTACTTCGTCACTATTATCATTATACAGCTCATGAAAATTTATGCACGCTCTCATAAAAAATTTACAATCTTAAAAAACCTCCAAAATATTAAGATTCGTCAATAATTACAAAAACTACCTAAGGCAAAAACACCACTGTCACTTTATTTTTTCAAAAAACAAAACCAACCTCAAAAACTACATATGGTAAATTACTGTTTCCTTGTTACAAATCCGTTCCGGAATAAGAGAGGTTGAGACTCTTATTGATCAGCGGAAAATCCGGTACAATATTCCCCGGTCCCATGATGCCAAAGAGCGCCCAATTACAAAATGATGGATCGCGCGGAAAACAACGATCGATCACACCATTTTTCATCCGCACCGCACACACGATCTCCCCTCGCCATGATTCAACTGCGCCAATCGCAAAACCATTTTGCGGATCACATTGCACCATGACTGGTCCCTCACCAATCGCTGAAACAAGAGTTTTGATGAGCGCAACGGATTGTTTGATCTCCAATGCGCGCATACGATACCGTGCAAAAACATCACTGCTTTTTTTTGTAATCACCGTTACAGGAAATGTCTCGTATGATGCGTATGGATGATCTCTGCGCACATCATAGTCCACTCTGGACGCGCGTGCGGGCAATCCGACAGCGCCAAATGCTATTGCCGCTTCATACGGCAACTCGCCCGTATATTGCAACCGATCCAAAAAGCCCTCACTGTTCAATGCAAGTGAAAAAATTTGCGTAATTTCCTGTAACACCTCGTCAGATACCACAACTGAATGATCTAATTCCTCTCTATTCCAATCCTTTGCCGTGCCACCAATTGTGACCACACCTCTCCAAAAACGATTACCGCACATTTCTTCTGATAGACGCATCATGCGCTCTTTGATGCGAAATCCGTTTGCCGCGATAAAACTATATCCTGTGCCCATACCGCCAATATTCGCGAGATCATGTACATGCATCGTGATCCTCTCACATTCTGTAATGATCGCACGCAATATCTGTGCTCTTTGCGGGACAATGCATCGCCCAATTTTTTCTATCGCCTCCGCATACGCAAGAGCATGCGCAGCACTCATGTCACCGGATATTCTCTCAATAAATGGCAATGCATCAATAGGATGTTTGTTTTCCACTAATTTTTCCACACCTTTGTGCGTAAAAAAGAGTTTTCCTTCCAAAGTAAGGATACGCTCTCCTGCGACATTGAAGCGAAAATGACCCGGCTCGATAATACCGGCATGAATCGGTCCGACAGGAATTTCAAACACGCCTTCTCCTTCCACATGATGCATCGGATACGGCACATGCGCTTTTTCCATTTTTGTATTCCAGGCAAAATCCTTTCGAAGCGGATGCGTATTTTCCGGAACGTTCTCATGGTGTACCAACCGACGCAAATCAGGATGTCCTACCGGTTCAATGCCAAACATATCCCGCATATATCGCTCATACCAATGCGCCGCCATAATCGTTCGTGTAAGAGCGGGATAGCGCGGATCGTGCGCGGGGATGCGTGTAGAGATCATGAGCCACTGCCTCACGTCGCGCATGCTAAAAATCGCATGCACTCCATATGTATCATCAACCTGTCGATCATCTGTCGCAAAAAGAGATGCAAGACGTGCATGATGTTCCTGCACTACATGTGTGGAACTGCTTGCAAAATCCTCACGCGATACTGCTATGCGCACAAGATCAACGTCTTCAGACACGACGGTTGCTTCACAAAAACTTTTAATGATTTCTTTGATACTCATATTCTTATTGCATGTGATACTATAATTTATACGATCCACACTATTTTACAAACAAAAAACTACTAACAATATTATCAATCACACTGAGACCATTTGTCGTGGTAAACCATACTGTCAAAACAGCAAGAATGACCAGTTCAGCAGTGATCACCGTATGTGTAATATTCCACGATTCTTTTTTGACATACTCATCTATTTTTGCTTCGTCTCTGTGAAATACCATTGTAATTGTCAAAGATAGCATTGCATATGCGATCACAGCCAAAGCGACAAAAAGTGCCAATGCCGTTTTTGGATACAGCATCACTGCTTGTGCAAACATGCCATATTCACTCATAAACAACGCTGATGGCGGAATGGCAATAATGCCCAAAACGCCGAGAATAAAGAGGACACTCGTATACCGCGCATATATGCTCATGTTGGCAATATTGGGAATTTTTGTTGTTTTCCAGCGAATTAAAATCTCACCTGCACCAAAAAACAACGCCGATTTGGCACATGCGTGTCCGATCATGTGCATAACTGCTGCAACAGCACCTAGCGGAGAGAGTCCAATAGCAAACACAATAAGTCCCATATGTTCAATACTGGAATATGCGAGCATGCGCTTATAATTTGTTTGGATCAACATCATCAACGCAGAAAGAAATACCGACACACAACCAAAAATCATAAAGAGATGACTCGTCCATTCCGTACTCGCAAAAGACGCATCTGCGATATATTTGAAACGAATAATCGCGTACAATGCAATATTGAGCAGTACTGCAGAAAAAATTGCGGAAATCGGTGATGGCGCTTTACTGTGCGCATCTGGCAACCATGTATGCATCGGAACTAGTCCAACCTTTGTGCCAAATCCGATAAAAAGAAAAATGAAAGAAAGCTTGATGATATTTTCCGGTATGAATTGGGCGCGCTCAACCAATGTACTGATCAAAAACATTTCTCCGCCATGCACACCACTCTCATGCACACCATAACTCAATAACAATATGCCGACCAAGCCAAGACTAATGCCCGTTGAGCAAAGGATCATATATTTCCATGCCGCCTCAATACTCGTTTTTTTGCGATACAGACCGACCAAGAATGTTGAAAAAAGTGTTGTACCCTCCAAAGCAAGCCATAAGAGCAAAGAATTATTCGTGAGAACAGTGATTGCCATACACACAGCGAAAAGCGGAAAAAGTGTAAAATATAATTTGTACTGGTAAAAAGAAATGATCCGTTCTTCCGCTTCATGTCCGATATAACGTATACTGATCACAACAGCCGCCATATATACACATGCAATAAGGACAACCATGAGACCGGAGAAACCATCCACCGTCCACCACGAACCATAATGGATGACATTTCCACGCACAAGAGATGACCACGCGATCAACACCAAGCCTGCACTCCCGATAAGCGAAAAGAAATTGCTACTCATATGTACTTGTCGCATAGACTTTGCAAACCATGCGCTCAGGGACGCGAGAATGAATGAGGATAATACTATAAAAAGACTCATAAAAAAATAATTATTCGATTAATGCCCGCAGGTCCTCCGTATCCGCACTACCATATAGTTCGCTGATTTGCGCACTCAAAAGCGCTAAAATATATGCCGTTGCAACCGTCACTGCAAAAATGCCAAATTCGATCATAAGCGGCAGTGATCCAACTGTCGCCAAAACAAATATCGCAATCCCATTTTCTATGATCAATAACCCGATAATTTGAGAAAAAATATTTCTCTTGGTGATCATAAGGGCGATACCAAGAACAATTGATGCAACAGAGGTATAAAGCAATACATTCCACTCGATCAAACCAACAATAGAAACTTCTTTTAACATAAAATATGTCACGATCAGAAGAATGACCGCCAAAAAATAACTTTTCCCGGGACGAAGAAACGACGGCAGATTCGTCAAACTCTTCTTGACATGCCCTGCACGATTGATCACATATGGCACCGCAAGTGTTTTTGTCACAATGGTAAACACCGCAAATATCCATAGATGCATCCTTTCTCCCTCTGGCACAAGCGGTAACAGCCCCCATGCAATACCCGCAATTGCCAAAGAGGATAGTGCATAATATCGCAACATCGCCTTGAGACGTACACGGCCAAAAAGCAAAACGATACACATGATCGTAAAAAGTGAAAATATGACATAATATTGCATGGAAATATTTGTATATTGTGAAAGGAGTGCAACGATCATACCTAAAAATGCAACAACAAAAGCAATAGAAAAATATTCTGACATACGATAAAATCGCATTTTAACGATCATTGACTCCACAAATGCCAAGCCAATCATTACTGCAACCACTTTTATAAAAGCACACACGATTCCAATGCCAATCGTTGTGACGCTATTTTCAACGGACAGATCCACAAGCGTCGTTGGAAAAACAAAATTCGCGACAAGCACAGAAAAAACTGTCAATTTGATCGCTGATGCATACTCCAATATCGCCAAGTATGCACCGGAATATTCCAAGATCATTGCCTCATGCACCATGGTCAACTCTAGATGTGTAGCAGGATTGTCCACAGGATATCGCGCGTTCTCCGCCAAAGCAATAAGTCCAAGAGCGACAACAACCAAGAAAAGATATGGCTCTGAGAAACTGATCTGCTGTTGCAACATGCCATCGATCGTTGCTGTTCCCGTAACAAAATTCAACGTTGCAAAAACCATAATAACAACCGGTTCCAATAATGCGGCAATTGTCATTTCCCGACTTGATCCCATGCCCCCAAATGCACTTCCTGTATCCACGCCACCCATCACCAAAAAGATCGACCCAACGATCAAAATTCCAGCAACGATCAAAAAATCGCTCATCGAAGCAACGGCTGTCCCTACAAAGATCATTGGCACTACAAATGCCAACATGATCGAACTTCCCAAAACCACAAATGGGACAACGTGAAAAATCCATGACGTTTCTGACGATATTACCATTTCTTTCCGCAATAATGTCAAGAATGTAATATATGGCAAAAATGGCGACGCACCGTGCCTACCCTGCAGTCGTGCCTTCACAAACCGCACCATACCGATTGTAAATGGTGCGATAAGCAAAACAAATGATATTTGTATTACGATAGCGATCAAAGAATTCATAAAGCAAATATAAAAGTAAAAATTAATGCAAGCAAGAGAGAAAGGACATAGTATTGAATACGTCCGCTTTGCACAAAACGAGTTCGGTCAGCAATAAATAGCAACGACTTTGCAATTGGGGCATACAATACATCGCTCCATTTTGGACGAATAGATAATCGAAATGTATTTTTTACGATCCATGGATTTGATGTAATAACAGGCTGTGACGTCATTGTTTTTTTGCGTCCGATAAATGTAAGAAAGAAAAATCTGATCGGGGCACAAAACGCCGTAGCACTATATTGCATCGTCGCATTGATCGATTGACCGCAATCCCATGTATGGTAGATGCGTTTTTCTGTATTTTTATCAATCCATTTTTTCAACAAAAACATCACCATCCCGCACAAAATAACCAGCCAACCGATTGTAAATGCCATATGATGCACAGGATTATAGATCTCTTCGAGAGAAATGTCTTTTGCATTGTATATCGTTAACACAAGTGCATTGATGATCGTTTGTGCAAAAAAACCGCATACCAATACCGCCCCACCCAAAACAATGACCGGCACAATCAACAGATAATCGTTTTTTTCATCACGTTTTTCCATATCATCATGGTGTGGCAACCCAAGCATCGATATGCTAAAAATACGCACCATCGCAAAAATTGCCAAACCACTGACTAATCCGATAACTGTCAGTGTGCCAAGCAATAAGATAATTGTTCGTGGCATCATGATCATATCTCGCATTGTATTGATCACATTTTGAATAAATCCCCATTCCCCGTAAAAGGTGCCAAATGGGGGGATCGGCAAAGCGCTGAGCGTTGCAAGCAAAAATCCAAAAGCAAATACTGGCATCATTTTTGCAATGCCCCCCATGGCATCCAAGCTCTTTGTATGCACGCGATTGATCACAACGCCACTACTGAGAAAAAGTGCCGTTTTAAATAATGCATGACTAACTGCATGAAACAAGGCGAAAGCAACAATACTAAACCCAATGACAGATACTGACGAATTTTGTGCAAAAAAGTAGATCGCAAGCCCAAGCATCGCAAAGATCACACCCATATTTTCGATACTGCTATATGCAAAGGCGCGTTTGATATCTCTCTCCACGACAGCATACAGAACACCTACGACGCTCGATAACAACCCAAGAAAAAGCACAACCAATCCAACCCACGCAGAGACATCACTCATCGCAAGCATCACCACCACAAATCCATAGATCGCGACTTTTAACATCAAACCGCTCATCAATGCGGATATATTACTCGGTGCCTGCGGATGTGCTTCAGGAAGCCAAATGTGAAATGGGACAAGACCCGCTTTTGAACCAAACCCAAAAATAAAAAGAAGAAACACTCCATTGCGCAATGCGGGAGACAACGCTTGTGATGCATGACGTATATCTGCCAAATCAAACAAGAACGATCCGCCGCCCAGAATCAGAAATCCGCCCAGAATTGCAGAAGCACCAAGGTGCGTCATAATAAAATAGAGAAATGCCGCTGAAATTGATTGCTGCGACCTGTCGGAAAATACAAGAAAAAATGATGTAATGGACATCACTTCCCAAAAAAATACAAAAGAAAACGTATTATTTGCAAAGATCACACCCTGCATGCCCAATACAAAAAGCGACATTAAAAATTGCACGATTCGCGGATCATAAGAGCCTTCATACAATTTTAAATAGCGCACACTATATACACCAACAATCGCAGAAACACCACTCACAATGACAAAAAAGATCGTGGACAAGGGCGTTATTTGCGGAGCAAAATGCAAAAACCAATCAAAACGTGCACATGTGATTTTCTGACCGAAAAAACCGATAAAATACATTACGCCGGATAGAAAGCCGATCGTATTGGATAAAACGAACAACCAAGTCGCCCTAACAAAAGGTCTGTCAACCAAAGCGAAAATAGAAGAGGCAAATAAACTCAAAAAATAAAACAGAACACCAAAAACGATATACTCTCCTAACATAAAATTAATTATTTTGTAATTTATCTCTTTTTAATGCAGACAAAACACCACGCAGAATATCTGTTGGCGTTGGCGGATCGCCGGGAATGCGTACATGCACGGGGATCACTTTGTCCACAGCACCCACAACCGCATACGAGTCACACCAAATACCTCCGGTACACGCACCATCTCCCACCGCCACAACGATACATGGGTGTGGCGTTGCTTCATATGTCGTACGCAATGCTTGCTCCAAATTCCTCGTCACAGGACCTGTAACAAAAAGCATGTCCGCATGACGCGGTGACGCCACAAAACTCAATCCAAAGCGATCAATATCATAATATGCATTACCTAGTGCTGTCAACTCGATCTCTTCTGCGTTCGTCGATCCGGCATCAATAGCACGAATGCGCAGTGAACGACCATTGTACAAGTCTTTTATAATATGCTGTAACTCCTTTCCCATTACATCAAATTCTTTTTCTTGTAGATTGTTTTGTTCAAATTTTTTGTGATCCTCAGTCACTTTTTTTCCAAAGATCAAAAGATAAATTAGTTTGAAAATTTTCATAAAATTCTTACACACTGCAAAATCTAACATGACACCCTCTCATCATGCCGATTTGCGCCTTTTTTATAGAATACATGGTACTCCCATCACACAAACATGTCAATGCTCTTTTTTTATTACATCTTTTTTATTTGACGATTTCCATCTCCATCGTCTCTGCATTCATGATTACGGACATGACATGTGTTCGCACGATCATGCTTTTATAATGCTCTGCGATGATATTTTGCGTTAAATTACTGAGATACAATGTGCGCTCCCGTGCTCTGTTTTTTTCCGCCGCATCAGAATATACTGCAGACGAGAGAAGCACAAAACCATCCTTTGTTTTTTTTGCATTGAGATTTGACTTGATGATCCCCACAGCTTTCTTGATCGGATCACCGATATTTGGATCATATGGTCCCACGATCAATGCAATATTTGGCGTATGTAACCAATCAAATCCCTTTCCAACAGCTAAAATCCACTCCCCATGCACCATTTGTTTCAGTGGCTTACCTATGCTCATCGTCTCTTTGATACAGTGAATATTTCCCTGCACCAACGGAATCAGATCATGCAAAATACGATCCGGCATCGACGGATAAAGCTTGTGAAAAAGAACAAACAATGATTCTACTGAGGAATCAGTAATTTGTGATACATCAAGAATCCGTCCATGTTCTCCGTGAAAGATCAATGCATCTTTGTCAGTTTCAAGTCCGACAAGGATCGGGTAGACAACACCATTATCTTTTCCATATGTGCGCAAAATTTGCTTACGAAAGTTTTCTGTAAATCTTTTGGATTCTTCGCAATCATAGTTAAATCCTGCACAACCGCGGTGTTCATCACCTGCAGAGAAATGATATGTTACGAGAACAAGCGTGCGATTTCCACGCGCCACTGCTTTTTTGATATTTTGATCAAAAGATTCATTGAGCAACGGCCATCCCAGATCAAATCTCCCACCGATATTCCGAAATGGTCGCATGATGCCCAGCGGTGTCCGTGTTACCGTCGGCATGTGGATACGTCCGTCCATACATTTAAAAACAATTACATTTGTGGGATGTTGTGAAAGATACAATTCTCGTTCCAATCTCTGACTTTGAAACATTTCCGAATGTTTTTTATTTAGCTTGATCAACATTTTTTTACTTTTTTCCATAAAAATACCTTACTGTGAATTACTAACCTCTTATAACAACAAATTATACTATACCACATTACCAGAAAAAAACGACGTTTGACAAGTTTATTGCACAAAAAAAGATGCTTTCTTAGCATCTTTTTTACCTAATAATATCTATTTTTGAGACAATTGATCATATGTTGATCCAACCGTGCTCACCCATCGATCAACACTTTCCTTTGAATGTCCTGCGCAATCTTTACTGCCACATTTCCACGTCCCTACGAGTTCTCGCGCCGTATCCTGATCGTTATCATAGATCAGTGTATGCAGTCGTTTACAAATTGTCTCAACAGCATCTTTGCGACTGTTGAAACATGTGTGTTGTCCCGTCCCCATCAACTTGCGTCGTCCACGATATCCTAAATAATTATAACAATCTTGCCCATTCAACAAAGGAACGCGTTCTCCAAAACCACTCTCTTGTTTTGAAATTGCGATAAAATATTTTGCAACCTCAGGATCCTGTTCAAGAATATATGGCAACATTTTTTGAATAGGATGCCCCTCCGTCACTTCGTACGCCAATTCTTCAAAAGTCTTGCCTTGTGTATTTTGATTTTCCGCTGACTCTTCTTTCTTAACAGCGCTGTCTACTGATTTTTTTGTGCTCTCGTCCTTTTTCTCATCCACCTTTTGATCCTCTGCACCAGAAATCTCCGTATTTTTTGGTACGATATCAGCCATGATCACAGATTCTGCTTTTTGTGTATCAGTATCTTCAATCTCAGCCTGACCGGATCCATCATCTTGTTTTTTATCACTCTCCGTTTCTTTTTGTTGTTTTTTTATATCCTCCTTCACATCGCTTTTTCCATCACTTCCTTCGTTATCATCCACATTTTCGATCACGCGCACAACTTCTTTTGTATCATCATTTTTATTCATAGCATTCTCCAACCCCTCTGCAAACGCACTGGGACCAAGATTTTGGTAGATCATGCTCATTGACACCATACCTAAAATCATTGCACCGCCGATTGATACTTGATACATGCGCACCGGTGACATCGTGATGCGTAAAGCTGCACGATAATTTGACACTGCATCAAAAATTTGTGATGTTTGCATTGCAACATGTTTTGTATACATTTCACCGACAATATGTCGTTTTTGATATCGTACATGCACACTGTCAAAACGCATCACGGCATTGATGCGTTCATAATGTTGCTCTTGCTTTTGATATGCAAGTGGTGAAATATATCTACCGGAATCTTCTGTAACAAAAAAACTCGTGCGCTCACCTCGTAGAAGTAAGGCAGAAATATTATGATGACTTTTCCTGATCTGCAAACGTACCATGTCAATATTCTGTTTTTTTGCAAGAGCAGTCAGACCGTCCGTATATACTTTCTTTTTGCTTTTATTTATTTCACCCGCATATAGATGCGAATAATCTTCACCTATATCCATACCGTGACATTATACCATATCTCTCGAAAGAACAAAATAAGATGTTCAATTACTATTATCCAAAATCCACGCCAAAAAATATCAGAAACACAGATGGAATTTTCCACAAAAATCCTTACGGCGTGACAATCTCGCTTGTACCAGTCTTACCTACGACGATCACAATATCATAATCATAAACGGAAACTTCTTGATCATTCTTCATCGTTGTGACCGCATCATATGTTTTTTTGAGAGCATCTTCCACGCTTTTCACTTTTTTACTATCTATCGAGCTTTTATACATCACCACGATCCCTGTATCCATTCTGCCATCCTCTTCGCGCATATCCACACCATAGCCATCTTGCGCAAGAAGATCATTAATGCCCTGTGCATCATTCCCCTCATTAGCTTTTACAACAAGAACTGTTGGCTTTTCTTCACTTTTTTTGTTTTGATCCGCTTCAGTGGTTTCTTCGGACTCTGTGCCCGTGTCAGACTTTTTATCCACATTGCTTCCGCCTTGCTCCACAGTATCGATCAATTTCTGAATATTTTCTCGTGCTTTCGTATCGCTTTCCGAGAGAATTGCGAGGATCTTTTTATATTCTTCAATCGCTTGATCCTTGCGATTTGTTTGTTCATACAACAAGCCAAGATTGAGGTGGGAATTCACCTCTTGATCATTGATGCCAATGATCTGAACTAGGAGATTTTCCGCGTTTTTCATATCACCCTCTGTTCCACGCACTTGCAGAAGTCGCGCCAAATTAAATCCGTAATTGATCTGACGGGATAATACTTGTTGTTGATTGCTACCGGAATTATCCTCTGCCACAGTCACCTGCAAAGCGGTCGTCATTGCATCAATTGCCGCATCAACATTGCCAAGCGCTTCTTCAACAACAGATATGTAATAATGTGCAGGAGCAAATCCACTGATTGATTTGCCATTATAGTCAAAGGTTGTTTTGTCCCGTGCGCTTTCAAAAAATCCTTTTGCTTCATTGATCAACGCTTTTTTCTCATCCACAGCACTGTCAGCTTTGGATTGCGCCTCCACGAGCTTTAATTTTCCGATTGCAACATCCAGATACGGGTTTTGTGGTTCTAACTCTTGCGCCTTTGCATAAGCATCCATTGCCGTATAGAGAGCATCGCTAACATAGCCTCCGCTATTTTCAAAAACAAATCCTTTGGTCTCATTTGCAAGTACATCATTTGGCATCAAATTTCTCCCGACAGACGCTGTGCCCGTCGATCCCGTAATATACGTCTTTACATTTTCATCATTTCGTTCACCTTCCGGCTTTGCAGATTCCACATTTGCCAAATCAAGTCCGTATTGACTGATCACTGTATAGTAGCGCCCTTCTTGTCCGTTGAGTGTTACTGCTTTTTGAAACAATACTGACGATCTTTCAAAATCCCCTGCAGAACGTGCGCGCAAAGCATTGCCTGCATGTACATCGGCCACAAACATTTTACCAAGTGTCACAAATCCGAAAATGACACCTACAGCAACAAGGATCGACAAGAAGGCAAAAGAAAGCGCATACTGTGGCGACGCCGTGGTCGACAAAACCAACTTACTGTCAGATCCCTCCCCCAGGCTATTGCGCAAAATTCCCATCAGCAAAGCACTCATTAATACGCCATAGAGGATGATCGCACCATCCACCGCCCAAAAGGCTCCATACACGATCATGATAAATGACGCAACAAACAATCCCAAAGAAATCACTTTGATTTCCTCATCTTTGGATCGCATGAAAGCATGTAATACTGTATTGATATATGTCAAAAGGATGATGATCAACGCAACAACTCCGACAATGCCAAGTGTAGAAACACTTTCTAAAAATACACCCCGATCAGAAAAGAAACGAAGGTCATATCGACCTGTTTTATTCAAATCTTTTGGTCGATAAAGAGAAAAGTCATATCCATACGTACTTGGACCGCTTCCAAATATCGGTCGGCTTTTAAACGCTTGCGTTGCAACCTTAAGCGAAAGGCTGTAGTCGATCATCGCCTCTGTTTGAATTGCCGTACGTGTAACGATCGGTTGTCCAAACGACATAAGTCCAAAAAGAACCAGAAATGTAATAATAGTGAATGTTGATATGCTTTGAGATACTTTCACTGATCTACTGATAAAAAAGACCAGAAGCATTGCCATTGCCGCAAGGATGATGAGCCATCGCACATACCCATACAGGGTCGATAACGTAAAAATATCAAGGGCCACAAAGACAATAATGAAAAAGGCCACAATTTTTGCACGCACACTTCCGCGCACATCGTCTTTGATAACGGCAAAAGAAATAATAAATATCGGCACCAACATCCCGAGAAATATCGCTAAACTGGAAAATGATCCTGTAAGACTAGCAATGACATGGTCCAACACTTTTTGTGGCACAAATCGCATTGTTGCCATAAATGACCACACTGTTACAATGCCTCCGCTCGCAACAATCGTCCACCATAAAAGCATAATGCGCTTTTTGGATATATGTGACACAACGAGATAGTATGTCAAAATTAGCGCCGTAATACTGACTAAGCCACTGACCGGATTATCAAAAAAACCAAAAACACTATGATATTTATCCACAGAAAAAATTGTCGATATGAGGACAGACACCCACAATACCGCCAATGGAATATCCAACGGTGTGCGACGAATTTCAATCCTGCCTCCAAGCATACCGCGCGCAATCAGCGCCACAATGCCCAAAAAACTCCACAAATAGAAATAATATTGTTTCTCAAAATTCACCCCTTGATACGTCACATTGACAAAAAATAACGGCAATCCAAAAAACAACATGAAAATACACCATGTGACAAATATATCCAAAATATTCATCGCACGACTTGTGTCAGATCTAGAATCCTTTTTCATTCCATGATCTTGTGTATGCACGATCGCCTCTGCTTTGTTGCGTTGTACAACATGTGATTCGGCCATGCGAGCTTGCACTGGCATAGCAACATTTCTCGCACCATGGCTTCCATATGGCATATGTGGTCTACTGGCATTATTCACATGAATGTTGCGCGCTGATGACTGATCTCCATGTTGTATCCTTCCGCTTCTGTTGGTAATTTCATCCATATTAGATTAAATTTATACACTTACAAACGTATATCGTCATGTATTATAACATATATTTTCAAAAACCATCATTGGAGCTGTAAATATCTGAAAAATCCACAATTTGACCCACCCAGACATGATGTGTGTCAATAAAACCTGCAGGCAGCTCCACTACTTTATCAGCAGGTTTCGACGAAACAAAAACTTCTTTTTCTTGCCTTTTGTGTGATATATCCTTCTGCAAACCAACAATAGTATTTTGATCGATCCATAAAACATCAATATCAAAGAGCATGTCCTTCATCCAAAATGTTTGTGGCATTGCACTGTCAAAAACGAAAAGCATGCCACATGCATCGCAAAGCGCCGTCCGTCCACTGAGACCCTGCATTTTCTCTTGCTCCGTCACAGCAACATCAAGTGTGACTTTTTGATTCCCAATCTTTATACGTGGCTCATGCCCCTTTTCCTTTTGGACAAAAAAGTACACAATGCAAGATATCCCGATAACAATCCCTATACTCGCAAGTATCTTACGCAACTGTTTGTTTTTTTGTTTCATATGATATCATAACAAAAAATATTATCACAATGCAGCACAGGATCAAAAAAATCATAAATTTATTAATTGACTGTGTAATAATTGCCACTGTAGCAGAGAAAATCGTAATCCCATAATACAATAATAACACTTTTTTTACACCCCATCCACGACGAAGAAGCCTGTGATGCAAATGTTCACGATCACCATGAAAAATCGACCGTCCGGAATACAAGCGACTCCCAATCACCCACAAAGCATCCATAAGTGGCACACCCAGCACCAAAAGAGTTGTGCCAATCTTTGCACCGGCAGCAATCGCCAAAATTGCCAAGATAAAACCCATAAAAAATGATCCGCTTGATCCGGCAAAGATCTTTGCCTGTGGAAAATTAAATATCAAAAAACCGGCGACGCTTCCGGCAAAAATGATCGCAATGATCGCAATTGGCGGTTGAAATACCTGTGGCTTCAATGCAATGATAAAAAGAGTTAACGCTGCAATACATGAAATACCGCCGGATAACCCGTCAATGCCATCCGACCAATTTACGGCATTCATCACAAAAACGATCCAACACAACATAAAAATGAGACTGAACAAAAAAAAGTCACCGTGCGCCAATTTTATGATACCGCCAAAAGGATTGGTAATATGAAAGATGCGCACACCAAAAATAAAGATCATCAATACAAGTGCAATTTGAAAAAATATCTGAGACTTCCAGCTCAATGACTTGAGGTCATCAAGGATTCCAATAAAAAAGATCGCCATACCACCGCAAGCCATCGCCCACACCAGTTGATCAAAAACCAGATATTGATTGGTAAACAACGTGATCATAAAAGCAGAGATGATCGCTCCACCGCCAAAACGCGATATGGTATTATCATGCAGATATTTTCCACCGCTTCGCCCATCCCGTATGATGATCCTGCGAAAAACATGAATGATCACAAAGCAAAGAAACGCCGATATACACATACTCAGAAGAAATGGTTGCACATAAAACAGCGCGCCGTGATCCATTGTTTTATTTCTTAATGGTTTTTTCCGTTACCCAAAATTCCGTAAAATATTTTTTGAACAGAATACGTGTCTGCGAGTCAATCGCCGGAATTGCGCCAAGTGTCGGTGCAATGATCGGCACCAAGAGCCATTGCAATACCATATGTGCATATCTGTTACGAGAATACCGATCTGGTTTTTTGGGTAGCAGAAATAATGATAGTGAAACAGATATTACTAAGCCAAACATCGCTAACGCCATGAGAAAGCGCGTCACAAACGGCAGGAGATGCGCCACATTGCTCTGATTGAACGCATTACCACCCAAAATCAGAGGTAGCCATCCCAAAAACGCCAAAATAAACGGCGCTGTCGCCCACGAATGATGCCCCTCCAACATCTCAAAAGCATTTTTTAGCTTCTCTGTCGTCTTGATCTTTTTATTTGGCCAAATCGCACGCATAACCACGGGAAAATTCTCTATACCGTATGCCCAGCGCCTCTTTTGTTTGTATTGGTTTTTGATCGTACCGATATATGTATCAGCCAAAACCGCATCCATTGAGATTGGCAGATAAATTGGTTGCACGTAATAATCACTGTCATATAAACTATATCCTTTCCAATAGATAATGGAGTCTTCACTGATCATATTCACCGGCCAATAATCAACATCAATGAGTGTCTTGAACGGCTCAGAGTGTGAAGAAAATGTCACCATCTCTCTGCGCGTACTTTGAAACATGTGCCAAAACGATGAGCTCGTCACGATCACCCGCACAAATGCATTTGTGTCCCATAGATTATTGTGATAGAGCGGAATTGGTTGATATGCGCGTTGCAATCGTTTTGGTTCTATGATGTATTCATACGTCAATGCCGCAAAATATTGCGGATGCACCACACTCTCACAATCAAAATTTGAAAAGATCACTCTCTCATAGTCGATATGATGTTTATCAAGATATGTACGTAATTTTTTTGCCGCGTACGTTGCATTTGATGCTTTACATTTCATTTCCCCATCCATAACCTCATGTGTTGTCACCAGGAAATCACGAAAAACTCCCGCATATTTTTTTGTAAGAAAATCCACCTTTTTTACCCGCCTCTCTTCATTTTCTCTCTCCTCCGTTGCCAAGAGAATGATAATCTTGTTACACGGATATTTACTCTCAGCAATCGAAGCGATTGCCGGATCAATATTTGCCGCATCTTCTGTTGCTGTCGGCAACATAACAACATGGATAATATCTCTCCAGTCCATAATTTCCTCCGTATTGATCCTGCGCAATTTTTTCAATAAAAACCTATTTTCCCGAATATCACGCTGCAACAGTTTTTTCTCATTGCGTGTTGCAACCATTTGCAATTGTTTTTTTTCATCAACAATTCTTTTTGATATTTCTTGGATGTATTCATCTTTTTCACCGACTTTCGTACACCGATCGAACCAATCGATCGTGCGCCCTCTTTGCAGTCGTCGATACGCCTTGACAGAATAGTATGCAATAAAGATCGTGCGATGGATCCAATAAATATCAAAAGCAATCACCAAAACCGCCATCCACATCGGAACAAGAAAGGAAAACACCACCATGCCAATAAGCGTGAACCACGTAAGAAGCGCGGGAATAACCTCCAATGTTCTTTGTGCACGCCGCTCCTGCGGATCCTTTGTTTGTGGGTTTGGAAAGATAAACATGATGCGATTTATAAGAAAAAATTATTGAATACGATGCTAATCGCCGCAATGAGCAATGCCACATTGGCAAAAAGCGCTCCCAGTAGGACAATGTAGGCGGCAACACGCTCCTTCGCGTTATATAGGACATACCCCACGATCAGATCAACCATGAAAAAAACCAGTCCTGCACACGCCAAAATATATGCATGCCACCACAATGCATGAAGACTTGTCCCAAAAAAAACATTGTATTGCAATCGAATCGGTACATCAGATGGATGCACATAAAAAAGAAACGCACACCACACGATCACATTGATAAGAAATGTTGCAATAGCGACCCAATGCACGATTGCATTATGCCAATATGCAATGTCATTAAAAATATTTCTGTATAAAAAATTTCTTTGCTTCATAGTATTTTAGAGATCAAGTTCCGGTTTATCCACATGTTCCACGATAATATCCTGTTCCGCGCGCTCTGTGATCCGCATCACATCACGATCAACCTTTCCCAGTTCACTATATGCCTTGTTGAAATGACTCACCGTTGTCTGCAATGTTCTGCCCATTTTTTGAATATATGTTTCAAAAGCGAGCCAGTGTTTACTCAGCTGTTCAACGCGCAATTTGATGTGTTTGGCATTTTCTTCAATCTCCATCGCTCGCAATCCATGTAAAACTGTCTGCAAATACGCCAAAAATGATGTTGGTGACACCACAACGACGTGCCGATCTTTGAATGCATACTCAATCATGTTTATATCACCAACTTTGTTAACAAGCAAGTCATAATAGATCGCTTCTGACGGGATGAACATAAAAGCAAATTCCGTCGTCCCCTCATCGGGACGGATATATTTTGACGTTTCATCGATCCTCTTTTTAAGGTCTTGTCGGAATTGCTGTTTCAATGCCGTAATATTATCGTTTGCGCCGGCATTCATTACACGTTCATAATTTTCCAGAGAAAATTTGGAATCAATGGGGATAACCTTGTCCTTCACAAAAACAACGGCATCCACGATCTCACCGCTCGAAAAAGCATACTGCATGCGAAATGTATCCGGTGGCAAAACGTTGGAAAGAACATGCTCCAAAATAACCTCCCCCAACACACCTCTTTGCTTCGGATTACGCAATATATCCTGCAAATCGCGCAACTGTTCTGAAAAATCAACAATACGCTGATTGGTACGATCCAGATCACCAAGTCGACGATTGACATGATCGATCAATCGATCTGACTTTTGTGTGATCTCGCTGATCACTGCACGCGCCTCACGAAACTGATTTTGTCCCGCTTGATGAATACGCTCAAGGTTCTGCTCAATGGATATGCGCATACGATCATTTGTCATATTCATATCGCTGATCTGCTGCGATACCGCGCCCAAGCGCTCATTGTTCTGCACGCCATGCCCGGACCGCAAAAGCGACACCAATATCAAAATGGCAAGGATGATAAGAACGCTCAAAAGGATGTATACAATGACCATGAAAAAACTCTCAAATAATTATTTGCGAAGACTGAGAATGAATTTTTGTAATTTTGGCACCTTGTTTATCACAAGATCATGTGGAGAACCTAAAACATCCATCAAAAATCGGTCCATCATGTCAAGACGATAATTCAATTCATCACTCGTCATTGCCATATACCGCACTTCACGACCCACCTCCGCTTCAACCGCCTCAATTGCTTTGACAAGTTTCGGGCGATTGAGATCGTCACACACAATAAGAATGTCGAGTCTTGCCTTGTCATAATTAAGAAACACGCCACTGATCAACACCAACTTTACACGACCTACCTCTTCAATTTTCTTTAACTCTTTGCACTGCGGATATGTATTTGCCTTGATAAAAAGGTTTCGCAATTCCACATAATATGGGAATGATTCATTAAAAGAAAAAAATTTCTCTTTCTTACGAACAACCTGCGTAATAAAACCCACTTTGAGAAGCATATTGATATCCGCTCGTACGCGGCGACCATCCACACTCATTCGTTCTTTTAATTCTGCCATCGTCACTTCTTTCCCCGGATTTAAAATGAAAAATCGCATGATCCGTGAACGTGAACGTGACCCGAATAAATGTTCTAATATCTCTGGCATATATGCACTTCATCAAAAAATTACCTACTCCCCCTCCCTGCTTGTATCCAGTGTACTATCAAATCCTTTTAAATTCAAGAAGCAGATTCTTTCAATACTTTGCACTTGTACGAAATTCTTTGTATAATTACCATATATAATAATTTATGGTTTTGCAAAACAATATACCATGTAAGAAAGGGGCCACATTATTCAGCACAGACGTGTCGAATGTTTTTGTCGTGAAAAATGCAAAACGTCGCGCTTTCATTGAACAATTCAACTACACAAGCATCAATTTTACACAAAAAAATCTCGGTACGATCTTTGGCTTTTTCATCGTACGCGACCATTCTGTCTCCTCGGAAAACATTGTGAACTTCCTCGCATCGGAGATCAAAAAACATTATTTCTCCCCCACACAAAAAACTATTGAAGAAAAATTTGAATCCACACTGCACCACATCAATCGTGCTCTGGAAGAACTCGCCAATATCGGCAACGTTGATTGGCTTGGCACAATTGATGGTGCGGTTTGTGTGATCGATGATCAGACAATTCACTTCAGCATAACCGGTAACGCCACGGTCATCCTCCTGCGTGGCGACACCCTTCTCAATATCAGCGATGGACTTGCATCACCCGAGGCTGCAGACTATCCACTCAAAACTTTTGCAGACATCTCCAGTGGCGACCTCTGCGCATATGACAAGATCATCGTGACATCACAAGAATTACTCGAACTCGTCTCATTCAATGAACTTCAAAAAAATGCTACGCGCATGGGGCAAAAGAATTTTATCCAATTCATTGAGACCGTTCTTACAAATGAATGTTCCATTGCATCAACAACGATCATTGATGTTGTAGAAAAACCAACATCTGTGGCACAAACCACACAGCCACAAATGAAGGCTCTTCCACAAAATTTTTTTGGCGCAGATGCTTTTGAAAAAAAACCGGACGAATCCACACCCTCTGATACACCAATTGACATCGAAGGTTTATTGAACGACGCTCCGCAAGATTACACTGATCCCCGCACAGGTCATATTCATATCCACGGATCCGA
Organism: Parcubacteria group bacterium; assembly: GCA_041660065.1. Lineage (NCBI taxonomy): Bacteria > Parcubacteria group bacterium. Next base: position 27,866 of record JBAZXC010000008.1, read on the forward strand.
TGAAATACCCCAAAAAGCCTCTCCTCTTGATACCGTTTCTGACTTTTTTTCAGATACCGGTGAATTTCTCAAGAAAAAAGCCCGCAAACAAAAAAAACTTTTTTCACGAAAGATGTCCGCATCAAAAAACACTCCCGATTCTCCTTTACAAGAGGAGGCGCAGGATCACGATAATATCTTTGAAGAAAACGCTCCGTCACAGATCGCATTGTATTGGGCAAAACTAAAAACCTATGCGATCTCTGCTTTTTCTTCCATGCGTCACCTCACTGCAAACATTGTCCTGTCCTGCAAAAAATATATAAGTAAAGTGCGTCATTGTACAGAACTATCAGACGAAGAAAATTTATATCCGCAACAAGCATCATACACACCACAAAAATTTACCGAGTCCGACGACGTACGCAAAAAAACATTTCTCCCAAATTTTCACAACATCCTCTCCGCATGGCACGCCATGCACAAAAAGACAAAGCTGATCACGATTGGTGTGATTGGTGCGATCATTATCGTGCCACTGATCTTTAAACTGATCTCCTCCCCGCAACAAAAAAAATCCTCTGAAACAGCTCCAAAAACAGAGGAACAATCACAATCACAAATATCAACACCGGCACCTGTCGCACCGGCAGAAACACCGACAGAAAAACCTGCCTTAACTCCAACGTCACTCATGGAGTCCACCACTCTTTCATCAGTTGTTGTTGTAAATGCCACAGTCATCGGTGTAGAAAAAAATGCTCTCACAATCATCACACAAGAAAAACAGCGCATCTCCCTTCCCAATGACGCGGGAAATATCGCCCTTACCACGTCAATGCCGGATCTCAACATGATCTTTGTCATCACAGACACTGACCGTATGTACTCCTTTAGTCCCGCATCACCCAAATTCATCAAACAAGACAATATCCCCACACTTGATCACACAAAGATCAAAGGCATCGGCACATTTATGACCTATCTCTATATCGCAGATGACACAATGATCCGACGCTATGTGCGTATTGAAGGCGGATTTGATGAAGGCAAGGATTGGCTCAAAAAACCGTTTGATTTTAAAACGATCACATCGCTGGCAATTGGAGAAAGCATCTATGTGGCGCAAGACACATCTGTCACACAATTCACGCAAGGCAACAAAGACACTACTACCCTTGACCCGACGATCACACATCCCTCCCTCCTCCTTACAACAAGGGACATGAATTTCTTGTGGATCGTTGATACGGCAAGCAAAATGCTCTACAAAATCGATAAGAAAAACGGCGCGATCAGTGACAAATATGTTCACGATAATTTCGCACAGGCGACATCGCTTGCCGTCGATGAAAAATCCGAAACCGCCTACATCACATCACAAAACACGATCTCCTCCTACTCTCTGAAAAACTAAACCACTCTGCACTGAAAGCAGGAGCAGGTTTCTAGCAGGAGCGGGTTTTATAACCTGCTCCTCATATTTTCCAGACATATAAAAAATGCCACACCTTCGTAATAATGATACCACCCCACTTTTTTTGTAAAGAGGAAATGAGGAGGATTAAAAACCTCCCCCTTTTGTAAAGGGGGACTGAGGGGGATTTTTAGGTTCACAATTTTCTCAAACAGAAAACAAACAAGAGCAGGTTACAAACCTGCTCTTGCCCTTCCCCCAAAAAAAGAAAAATCTGCACAGGGGCGACTACTGGGAATCGAACCCAGATCCTCGGTACCACAAACCGATGTTCTAACCGCTGAACTATAGTCGCCCCTCTACAGACTTTTATCAAAAAGACAAAATTGTCACTTGCACAGTATACCAAACTTACAAAATAAATCAAGATAACCGACGAGGTTCTCATATTTTGTCCGCCATCACTTTTTATTGTACCACAAAATTAAAGAGCATCGTGTGAAATACAGCACGATGCTCATTTTTTTCATGATTGAAAGACAAAGTTTCAAATAATCTAAAGGTTCAAGAAATAAAGTCTGGAGAAACTACTGCTTACGCCGAGGGCGGGCAAACAGCCAGACTTGGCTAGGATGCCATACATCGTCAGGATTGCCATAACGTGAGCTGAACCAAGGAACAGCACCATGACCATCGAGAGTGAGTAAACGCAAAACATTAGAGTCGGAAATCGGATTCATCCCTCCCACACGACATTTTATATCGTTGCATTGCATGCGAGCTAAAGCGATTGCTTCTGCTGGACACAGATCGAATCCGAGTTTGTGAGCCTGTTTACAAATTTCACTAAAAGGTGCGGATTTAACAAAGCCTAATTCTGCACCAGACACTTCCCAGAGATCAACATCGATTCTTTTTGAGATTTTTTTCGAGCTGATTTTGATTTTTCTGAGAGCTTGTTTCACATAGTCATCAATCATTTTTCCACTAGACATGATTGCTTGCTGAAGATCGGCATTATTCGAATACATGCCTAGTGTTACCCTCATAAAAAAACGACCGGGAATTACTAATTTCTCAGAAATAAGAATCCCGCGAAGATTTTCAGATAGACCTTGTCCATCCTTTCTCAACTTATCCGCAACTTCCTGCGGAATGTCGCGGGGCAATGCTCGAAGCACTGCCATTTGAAATTCAATGTACCACCCAGGCATTTGCTGGAAGGCGGTTCCACGCACTTGTTTGTCTCTCGGCATGGTGGTTCCTCCTTCGCTATTTTTTAATATTGCTTCTGGCTAACCACTATAGTTTTGCCACAGCAGAAAAAATTTTCATCACCAAGATGATAAAAAATCCTTTCTGCTACAGCAAATACACAATTTTTCACAGTAAGGCACCAAGCAAGAGCAGGCTTGTAGCCTGCCTCTTCGGTTTTGCAAACATATAAAAAAATAGAGCACCTAGCCTTAAAAGCAGAACAAAACCTCCCTTTTTCATATTAAGGAACTAATTTTTAATTGTACACCTAAATTGCCATTTTGTCAATATTTTGGCTTAACATCCAAAAACACTTGTAAATCAACAAATCCCCCTCTCCCTAGAGGGAGAGGGCTGGGGTGAGGGCTGACAAAAACATAACTGTTTTATAAAAGACTCCCATACGCTTACGCTACAGAAGATCGATCCTTGAGATCGATGATCGCGCGCGCTTCGGAGATCACCTGCGCGAGTTTGTGCCCATGTACGCCCGCCCTTTTCAAGATATCTTGTTTTTGTTCTATTTCTCGACACAACACAACACCATGATTGACCAAGTATTCTTTTTGCCGATGCGTGAGTTTGGTGATTGCTGTAACAGGATGAATACCCGCCTTATCGATAAGTTCCGCCAAACTGTTTCCCTTTGGATACCGCCAGCTCATGAGCTCGATCCCCACGCACTTTGCGTACTCTTCCGCTTGCGAAGTAAATTGTGTGTTCGTCACGATCCACAACTTATGCAAGTGTCCATCTCTCCCCTCGTGCACAGTATTCCACTTCGCCTTAATATCATCAAAACGCGCCTTCATATACAATACCGTTTGCACATCACTTTTGTATCCCAAGTGATTGTGAAATTTGCATTCAAAAATAAAATGCCTCTCATCCTTGTACGCCATCACATCAATCTCATGTTCAACACACAGACCGCGCACCGTTCGATTTGTTGATGTCGTATAGCCATTTGCTTCTAAAAGTCGTGCAAAGAATTGCTCAAAAGGAAACCCGCTCGGACCCAGTTCCATGAGTGCTCTTTTGAGATTATATCGTGCCGCGACCGGACGATAATTTTCTTTCAATTTTTCATATGTTGCCTCATGGACATCAGTGGTCGTCTTGAGATCTGTCCTCGCAAAAATATCCAACGCAATCTCTTGCGCTTTCTGTGCGTTAATACCGGCACGCTCGATCGACTGCGCCAACTTCTCCAAAGAAAACTCTTCGATATCACCGGTTGTTTTGATGATTTCTTTACTCATAGCTCATCATTTTCATCTTCTTTATTAGTAGCCAAACATGAGCTGATCAACGCACACGCTTCATCTGCCGTATCCACGAGATGATAGAGATTCATATCCTCTTCTGTAATGGCGCGATTTTTACCCCACACGACACCACGAATCCAATCCATAAGAGGTTGCCAGAAATCACGGTTGACCAAGATCACAGGAATTGGACTTGTCTTTTTGGTCTGAATGAGCGTCAACATCTCAAAAAGCTCATCTAGTGTACCAAATCCTCCCGGAAAAAAGATGTAAACCTGCGACGCAAAAGAGAGGATCACTTTGCGAGAAAAAAAGAAATCAAATGCTTCTGCATCTGTGATATATGGATTGCGTCGCTCTGTCACACCGTGCTCCGGCAGATTGATGTTGATGCCCACGCTGCGTCCGCCGGCTTCAAATGCTCCCTTATTTGCCGCTTCCATAATACCGGGACCCCCACCGGTAAAAACCGCAAACCCCTGCTCCGCGAGTTTACGTGCCAGTCTCTCAGCTTCTTGATAGATTTCGTGGTCAAAGCCCAGTCGCGCACTTCCAAAGATGCTTGCCGCCTTGTCAAAATTAGACAAAAAATCATGCCCTTTGACAAATTCCGATTGAATTTTTAAAACACGCCACGACAATCCGCTGGAATATTTCTCTGATTCCACCGTTTTTGGTGATAAAAATTCTCTTTCGCGATTGATCGGAACGTGCATTTTTTCTCCTTTTACGGTAAATGTCAATTGTTTTTTTTTATCGATCATACCTTTTGTTTATCAAGTGAACTTCGTTCATCATAGCATCAAAATTAATTTTTTCATATGCACGCAATTCTTCCGCTGTACCACTATGCGGGATTTTTTCTACACACAGCGACACAACGCGAGATCGCGTTCCGGAAAGTGCAAGTGCCACAGCCTCTCCGATACCCCCTGAGCGCACATGATCCTCCGCAACAATGACATGCGGGATCGTCCCGATGATCTTCCGCAACAGATCCCAATCAAACGGCGCAATGCGCACGAGATCGATCACGCGCAAAGCGACACGACCATATGCGAGTGCTCCATACACTTTTAATGCCTCATGCACTGTGACACCGGATCCGATAATTGCAATACGATCATGATCACTTTTTCTCACGATATTCATCCCTTTCGTGATCATGTCTTTTTTCTGTGTGTATATGATCGGCAACTCTTCTCGCATCATGCGTACATATGAAATGCCGGGAGAATTTTGCACAAAATCCAAAACAGCATGTGCCGATATGATGTCTGATGGACAATACACCGCGCAACCGAACATTGCACGCATCATCCCGACATCATCCACACTCATCTGCGAACTTCCATCCTCTCCGACAGACACGCCGGCATGAGAACCGACGATCGTCATATTTACATCACTGTATTGTGCCATCCGTATCTGATCATGCGCCCGTGTCAAAAAGGCCGCAAAGCTCGATACGAACGGATGATATCCTCGTCGCGACAATCCCACCGCAACACTGATCATATTTTGTTCTGCGATATACATCTCAAAAAATCTCTCGGGAAAATATTCTCGCACTTTTTCCACACGTGTGGAATTGCTCACTTCGGCATCCAGCACGACAACCTTTTTATTCTTTTGCATGATCTGCACAAGAGCATCACCATAGGCATCGCGGGTGGCATATTTTTTTTCATTGTCGTATTGTGGCATCACATAATGGACACTGGTACACCGATTGACTTTTTCTTTCTTTGCATTTTTCGGCACAGTGATCTCTCCACGCACAGAGAAATCAATCTCGCCCAATTCCATGACTGCATCAGCAAATTCCTGTTCTGTAAGCACTCTTCCATGCCAGCTATGTTTGTCCTCCAAAAAAGAAATGCCTTTTCCTTTGTATGTTTTTGCGATGATCATGAGTGGTTTTTTACTCGTTCCTACGACATCTTTATAGATGCGAGCAATATATTCCACATCATGACCGTCCACAACGACTGTCCGCCACCCAAAGGCCTGTGCTCGTTGCATATATATATCCACATGATGCCCCACCATTGTTTCTCCGCGTTGTCCGAGCCGATTTGCATCAACGATCGCCACGAGATTATCCAGTTTATAATGACTTGCGATTTGCATTGCTTCCCATATCTGTCCTTCCGCCATCTCACTGTCTCCCAGGAGCACAAACGTCCGCGCCTCCGTATGATCAAGATTTTTTTGCGCCAATGCCATACCGATACCGATGGACAACCCTTGTCCGAGCGATCCCGTCGGTGCTTCTGTAAAAGGAAATTCTATCGTCGGATGACCTTCGAGTCGACTGCCAAATTTACGCAATGAATGTAACTCCCCCGGTTTGACTACACCGGCAACCGCCCACAAAGCATAGAGAAGTGGTGCCGCATGCCCTTTGGAAAAGATCAATCGATCATTGTGCGCATCATCGGGATGTGACACGTCAAAACGAAACGCTCCTGCAAACAATAATGTACTGATAAGCTCCACTGCGGACAATGACGACGTCGGATGTCCTGATCCTGCAACAGTTGTCATGTCGAGGATCCAATACCGCAATAGTTTATTGATCTTTTCCAGATCTTTTTTTGTATTTTTCATAATTTTATTTTTTATAGAAGCTCCTCAAGTGTGTGATAACTCATGATCGGATTACCCGCTCGTGCGATCGCACTACCGACGCCGACAGCATCCACGCCACAGTCTGCTATTTCCTCGATCGTATCCTCATTGATCCCACCATCCACAGCAATCCACAGATCAGACCTTCTCTCGCGCAGGTCAACAACCTTTTTGAGCGCGTCTGCGATAAATTCACCGCCCTGCTTCCCGGGCACAACCGTCATGACTTGCACCGCATCGATCTCATCGATATATGGGAATACATCTTCTGTGGACGTTTGCGGGGAAAGCGCAATTCCTTTTGTAAAATCATATGGATCCATCGCATGCAAAACTGCCGACGGACTCTCCACCTCGCCCAAATGAAAATATACTCTTTTTGCCCCAATCGCATCACACGCATCGAGGTATTCCTCCGGACTAGTTGTCATGAGATGCACCTCAATATTCACATCATCAACCTCCCCGACAAAATCATAGAGATCACATGTGTTTGTCTTTGTCATCGTACCGTCGGAAAAATCAATTTGAATCCACTCAACTGTGCCGTGCAATATATTAATTACACGAAGAGCATCTTCACTGTCCTTCTCCAATACCGCTGGAATAATTATCATATTTTTTGATATACAACATTTTTATTATACCGCTCTCCAACCGTATATGCAAAACACTAAAACCCCACACATGGGCGCGGGGTTTTTATTTCACACCCTGCAATATTAAAAGATTCTGAATAACATGCAATAAAATACAAGGAAATTTAAAATAATAATGACAACCGCAAAAACGACTACCGTGGCACCTTGCCGAAAATCACAGCCATATCCACCAAGCGGCTTGCGTAGCCCCATTCATTGTCATACCATGCGATCACTTTTACCATATTGCCACCAATCACTTTTGTGAGGGAAAGATCCACAATGCTCGAGCGACTGTCCCCAATAAAATCCGTTGACACCAGCGGTTCATCCGTGACACCGAGAATATCTTTAAGCGGTCCTGCGGCGGCTACAATAAATGCGTTATTGACTTCTTTGACCGTCACATCTTTTTTTGTGATCATCGTCACATCAGAGATTGATACATCAATTGTCGGCACGCGCATTGCCAGACCGTCAAATTTTCCCTTTAAATCGGTTATGACTTCTGTTGTCGCAATTGCCGCACCGGTTGTGGATGGCACAATATTTACCGCCGCCGCACGTGCACGCCGCAAATCACTATCCGGTCCATCAATGATCTTCTGTGTTGCTGTATATGAATGTACCGTTGTCATAAGAGATTTTTCCACACCAAACGTATCATGCATCACCTTCATCACCAGCGAAATACAGTTTGTTGTACACGATGCGTTGGAGATCACTCGTGTTGACTTCTCTGTCGGCGTTTTCACTCCGATCACATATGTTTCGATATCACCACCCTTTGTCGGCGCGCTTACAATAACTCTCTTTGCACCTGCATCAATATGCGCATATGCGGCACCATCATTTTCAAATCGCCCCGTACACTCCAATACAATATCCACATTCAAGTCATGCCATGGCAACTTCATCGGATCAGGAATCGCCGTTACCAAAAATTTTTGCCCGTCTACGATCAAATTTTTCTCATCGCATGTCACAACTTTTGGGTATTTGCGAAAAACAGAATCATATTGTAAAAGATGTGCCAACGTCTTTGTATCCGTGAGATCATTCACGGCAACGATCTCACAATCCGCACGATCCACCATAATACGGAACGCGGCACGTCCAATGCGCCCAAATCCATTGATTGCTATTCTTATTTTTGTCATATTTTTATATTATTTAATTTTTAATTCAACATCCGCACAATACGGATAAAATTTTCCGGAGATAAACTCGCATGTCCGACAAGTACGCCATCCGTGTATGATTTTGTGCACACATCTGCCACATTCTCTGCCACCACACTTCCGCCATAGATGATTTTGATCTTACTCGTCACCTCTTTGCCATACTGATGTACAAAGATCGATCGCATAAACATTATGACTGTGTGAATCTCATCACTCGTTGGCGTTTTGCCACTGCCAATTGCCCACGCAGGCTCATAAGCAAACACCGTTTTTACAACTTCCTCCGCATCCAATTTTTCAGCTACAGCATTGACCTGCTCGCGAATACTTTCCATTTCATCATTCTGGGAGAGAAATCCCACACAAACGATTGGCGTAAGACCCACGCGCAAGGCGATCTTTGCTTTTTTTGTCACATCTTCATCCGTTTCATGATTGAATTCCCGATGCTCACTGTGTCCAATGATCACATACTGCGCACCCAATGATACAATTGACTTGGGGGATGTGTTTCCAGTATAACTCCCGTATAACTCCCAAAAACAGTCCTGTGTGCCGATCTTTGTCACATGTCCAAGCGTACGACAAAAATATTCCAGATAAATGACTGGCGGACAGATCACCACCTCATGTTTTGTTTTTAATTTTGCAATTTCTTCTGCATATTCTTTACAATACATGTCTCTTTGCGAGACATTTTCCATATTCATTTTCAAGTTTCCAACGATCAGTTTTTGCATATAGTTCCGTACATCCATTATGAATTATGTTCTCCCTGTTGTTCCACAACTTCTCGCAAAAATTCTGCCGCTTTTTCCGGCATCATTGGCACTATTTCAATATCAGTCGCATACTCAAACCCGCCATACACGTGCGTGCGTGGCATAATATCGATATAATAGCTATATTCTTCATACGTACGACCATCGCATGGCGCTGTATGAATGTAATAATTAAAATCAGGATCATTCAATCCAAAATGCAAGGCCTTGAGTGCTTGCAATAGCGCATCCGCAAGAAATAGTTCCTCTTCTGCTGTAATCCTTTCAAAATAGGGCTGTACTTCTCGTGGCACGATCCGCATTTGAAATGCACGCGATGATGCGAATGGACAGTATACAATAAATTTATCATTGGTATACACAATTCTCACGCCTCGCTCCAATTCATATTCCACGATCACTTCAAAAAGATGCTCTTTGTGCGCCTTTGCATATTTTTCACATGCATTAATTTCCCGCATCACCGCCGGCGTAACGACTGGAATGGCAATGATTTGCGAATGCGGATGCACAACAGATGCACCGGCTTTCTTACCGTGATTGTGAAAGATTGAGATGCTACTGATTCCTCGTTGATTCATGATGGCCAAATATCGTTCTCGGTATGCGTCAATCACCTCCGCCAATTCATGCTTCTCCAGAAGCGCAAAAGATCGACGCCCATCGCGCGTTACCACCACTTCGTGTATCCCGCATGCAACCATCGATTTATACGGCCCATCTGACAGATCTTTTTGTTTTTCCATGTCTTCGACTGCGGGAAATTTATTGGAAAAAACACGCGTCGTCCATTCTCCCTTTTCATCTTTGTACATCAAGCAATCCTCCTCTTGCCCACTCTCTTCCGGATGTAAAAAAACATCATGTGCAGAATCATACTGCTGATGCTCGCTTTGATCGGCAAATTCAACCGGTCTTTTTCCGCGCTTATCAGCAATAATTACCCACTCATCGCGCAAAAGATCATGACGCAACTGCGCATCATGCATCAACTCTTTTTTATTTTCGAGAGAAATATTGATCATGTATTTTTGTTTACCTTTCTTCGTCACGCAATTATCACATGACGAAAATATTATGCATTGATATTTTGTTTTTTGAAATCTTTGATCTTATATTTTCCACCCCACAATCTAAACCGTGTCTTGAAAAGGTCAACCAAAACTTGAATAAATCCATTGGGACCTGTTAATCCCACTGTGGAGCCTTCCTCATTAAGCCACCGCACCGGCATTTGCACTACAGAGAAACCTAATTTGCGCGCAAGAACGATCAATTCAAAATCAAAACCAAAACGATCCACCACCATACGCGATGCCACCGCACCGGCAGCGTGTGCACGCAACGCTTTGAATCCGCATTGCGTATCAGGAAATTTCCACAAACCCAAAACTAATCGGATCAGCCAGTTTCCCATATCTCCCATCACCTCTCGATATCGTGGCTGATGTACTTGAACATATGCTCCCGCAATATCACGCGATCCAATGACAACATCCGCTCCCTCATCAAAAAGGGCGAGGGCACGATCAACATGCGTGATTGACGTTGATCCATCCGCATCAAGAAATACGCGAATATCTCCGTGCGCTTCCAAAAGACCTTGTCGCACAACATAGCCTTTTCCATGGTTTTGTGGATTGTCAATCACACGCAGATGTGGAATTTGTTCTGCAAAGCCACGAGAGATTTCCGCCGTATTATCTGGTGACCCATCAACGATAACAAGGATCTCATAGGTCAAATCCTTTGTTTCGAGATATCTTTTGATCGAAAGTAAATTTACGCCGATACGATCCCCTTCCTTATATGCCGGAATGATGATCGACAATTGTACTTTTTCCATTTCCATAACACCAAAAAAAATTACACGTGAATAATTTACCCTCTCATTATACTATATTTTTTCATTTTGCGCATCTATATAGCTCTGCAGGATGACACGCGCAGATTCACCATCGTCATTGGCATCGATCTTTTTTTTGCCCGCTTCCTTTAAGTTCATTTGTGCCTGATGCGTAGAAAAAATTTCAGTTGCATACACAACTGGTACATGAAGATTTTTTTTGCACAACATACCGAATAATTCGATTTTTTCCACATTATCATTTTGTGACATATGCGCACTTTTTCCGATGACAATTTTTGTTATGTCATATTTGTGTACGATATCCGTCAAAGCGCAAAAAACACCTGTATCATTTTTTACCGTGCCCACAACAGATGCGATTGCCATTTCCTCATATACAACTGCTACACCGATCTTTTTTTCACCCCAATCCAATCCCAATATCATATTTTTTATTGCGTTAAAATATTCACGCCATGTGCGGTGACGAGGAGAGTATTTTCATAATGTGCACTCAAGCTCCCATCTGCAGTTTCAAATGCCCATCCGTCACTGGCAATTTGTGTTTCCTCGCCACCCACATTGACCATTGGCTCAATTGCAACAGTCATCCCCTTTTCAAAAACAAAGTTTGGTATTTTTTTGCTCACATAATTGGGAATTTGCGGTGCTTCATGCAATTGTTTACCAATGCCATGACCCACCAAATTCTTCACCACAGAAAAACCATTTCTTTCTACATGTTTTTGCACAGCTTGCGCATAATCCATCAATGTTGATCCATGCCTGATCGTTGCAATCCCCTTAAAAAAAGCTTTTTGTGTCACATCTGCAAGTTTTTGTGCTTGTTGTGATACATTTCCTACCAGAAATGTCCGCGCCATATCCGCATAGTATCCTTTGTATCGCAACCCAATATCGATCTTTACAACATCACCATCACAAATAACACGTTCGGATGGAATACCGTGCACGATTCCCTCATTAAGCGAAAAGCAAATCGTTGCGGGAAACGGAATTTCTCCATCCTCACCGCCATATCCTTTGAAGGCCGGCTCACATCCTGCATCACGGATCATTTTTTCTGCCAAAGCATCAATTTCCAATCCAGTCACACCAATGGCAATCTTTTCCTCCAATGCACGCATCACACCGGCCAATAGAGAACATCCTTTACTCATGATCACCAACTCTTCTTCAGTTTTAGCTGTATCATTTTCCATATATATATGTATCATACGCCAAAAATACTTCCCGTCAAACAAAAACCCCACATGTCTTTGTGAGGTTTTTTCTCTGTCAGATCTTTTCAAATCTACGGTCGCGTTTCGATCATGCGTCCCGTTGTACAATCTGCATCAGAATTGCATGTGCTTGTACAACTGTCAGCACTGTTTGTGACTTCTGGTGTTGATTGACAGGTGCCCTGACTGT
>JBAZXC010000009.1 GCA_041660065.1 Parcubacteria group bacterium
AAAATGATGTACTTCGATTGGCTGATATGCTTGCGATCGATCCAAACAAAATTATTGTCGCAACAGAAGAAGGTGATGTCACCATCACAGGCATCATGACAACAGACACACTCGTTGCAGAGGATGTACAGACAAAAAAACTCACCATTGACGACAACGTCACAACAACGGATGAAAACGAAGAAGAGATCAACGCCGCATCCGTAGGCACAGCGACGATCCCGGCAGACAAAACAGAGATTACAGTACAAACAACTGCGATCACAGAGGATAGCAGGGTGTTTGTGACGGTAAAAAATGCGCCGGAAGTTGTAGCGGCACAGGTGAGAGACATTGAGGATGGACAATTTGTTATTGAAATGGATAAATCTGTGAGCAAAGATATTATGGTTGATTGGTTTGTCGTAGGGGGGACACAATAAAATCCCTCCCTGCCTACCGGTAGGCAGGCGGCAGGCAACTCCCTTTGCAAAAGGGAGAGTTCTTAATCACTTTCTATCTACTCTGCCTACCGGCAGGCAGGCTTTAGCGGTGGCACACGGAGCGCAGGCAGGTTTCATGGGAATGACATACTGATCGATTCTACAAAATTTTTTTTGTCATTTTTAAATATATCCAGTAAGTATTTTAGGTGAAAATGACGTTCCCGGATTCGTGGTAAAGAGAAGGGAAGCACATAACGCATATTGCCACAAATGCCAAAAAGTATGATATAATTACGCGCAGATAGAACAAAATAAAATACCCACCGTCGCTTTTTGCAAAAAAGCTATGGCGGACAAAGCCAAAAAAGAATGTTTCTCACAAAAATACACAAAAAAACTGTAAAAAACACTTTTGTATTGACAGGAGGCATCTTTGCTTTCTCTTTCTTTTTATTTTTTATTTTTACCATGTTAAATGGAGCTCAATTTAACATGGTGAACTTTCCAATTGCTCTTGCTGCTCCCGACCCAGAACTCACATACCATGGTAAACTCACGGATACTCTCGGTCTTGCTGTGCCAAACGATGATTATGACTTCACTCTGACAATCTGGAATGATCCCACAAGCACAGACACAGCGGACTGTCTGTGGAGTGCGCGCGGAACATGTGAAACACCCACAAGCAAGTCTCTTACAGTGACAAATGGCATCTTTACCACAACACTCGGAGAAGCATTGGATAATCCACTCAATATCCCCTTTGACGCAAACTACTACTTGGAAGTACAGATCGGCACAAACTCCCCCATGTCTCCCAGAAGAAAGATCACCCCCACAGGCTTTGCACTCAACGCGCACAGACTGAACGGTCTTACAGCGGACAATTACATCGATACAAGTGCAACAGCGCAAACAAAGCAAGGAGATCTCACAATTGATGGTACACTCACACTGGGAAGCAATATCCTCCCGGACACAGATGACACCTATACACTCGGAGATTCCACACATCGATGGCAGGATCTCTATTTGGGACCCAGTTCATTACATGTCGGAGAAGACGGTGATGAAGGCGTGATCAGTTATGATACGGCAAATGATATTTTCAGTTTTGACAAAGCGGCAACATTTGGCACAACCACAAACAACATCGAAGGAACGATCCGATACACCGGTACAGACTTTGAGGGATATGATGGGACAAGTTGGATTTCTCTTACATCCGGTGGAGGATCCACAACTTTTCTCGGACTTACGGATACGCCGAGCAGTTACACAACTGGTTCAATCCTTTTTACCTCAAGTTCATCTGTGACAGAGGATAATGCAAATTTCTATTGGGATGATACAAATAACAGGCTGGGAATCGGCACGAGTACACCAGTGGCAATGCTCAGTCTATTTGGTGCGTCCAACAAATTACGTCTTTCATATGATGCGTCGAATTATACGGATGTTTCTGTAGACAGCGGTGGTCAATTTATGATGGAGAGTTCATACGGATCTGATGCAGCAATGATCATCGGTAGTGGACTTTCCCAAGATGCGTCTCTACAGTACGATGGATTTAATCATGATTTCTTTGCAGGCATTGATGATACAACGGGACTGTATTCGATCGGTGTGGGTACAAGTGTGGCAGCATCATCAACAATTATGGGACCTGGCACGGTGACCAACACAGCGGGCGGGACAACAGTGACCGGTGTGGGCACGAAATTTTTGAGTACATTTCGTGTAGGTGGTACGATCACGATCGGCGCACAGACTGTTGCGATATCAGCGATCGCATCGGACACATCTATGACAACAGCCGCAATCACAGCCGCAAATACGGAAGTGTCATATACGTATAGTGGTGGGACGAAGTTTGCAATTGAACCAAGTGGTAATGTGGGCATTGGCATCGCGGATCCTCTTTACGCACTTGACGTGCTCGCACCGGGGACGACCGGAGTGATCGCGCGATTTGTGAGCACAAATACAACGGGTTGTACTTTGGCCACGGGTGGAACCATCAGCTGTACATCTGATCAGAGACTCAAAAAAAATATTACTGATAGTGATTATGGATTAGATGCAATTTTGGCATTACGACCGACAGAGTATAATTGGAAATATGAACAAGATGATACGATAAAATCACTTGGTTTTATAGCGCAGGAGGTTGAGGAAACTTTGCCACAGCTTGTCGTAACAGATGCTATAACCGGATACAAACAATTGAATACAATCGGAATTGTCCCCGTTTTGGCGAAAGCCATCCAAGAGCAACAGCTTCTGATCACAAAAAACTCGGATGCATTAAAGTTGACCGCGCAATCAAATGATGTGCTCAATTTATCAAGTGCAGATGATCAGATGCAAAACGATATCGATGATGCACAATCCGCAATTGAAGAAGTAAAAGTCCGACTTGATGTTGTAGAGGCAAATACGCGATCAGACCTTATCACAGAGATTCAAAATAATATCGACGATGTTGCAGAGATGCAGGCATCTCTAACGGGATTTTTGAATAATGTGGCTCCGGAAATACTTATCAACCCTGAACGCATCGTATATACTGATGAAAAGAACGGACTTACAATCAATGGCATCATTGTTGCTGACAAGATCGTTGCTCAAGAAGTCGAGGCAGGCAAATTGACTATTACACGTAGCGGAGATGACGCCACGACAGGAACTGCGACGATTTGTCCCAAAGATATGATCGTCGATACAAGCGGTAAATGTGAGACAAATACCGACAGTGATGCAAAAGTCAGCAATGGCAAAGATCTGTTCGTAAAATCGGATTTTATAAATGAGAATGTAGCAGTGTTTATGAGTTTTGAAAATGATCCAGACACGACGAGTTGGGTCGAGAAGGTGAAATCTGATGATGGAGATGAATATACCGGTTTCAAAATTCGCTTGAGGGATGCGGTTACGGACAAAGTGGTAGTGCATTGGTGGATTGTAGATGCTCAGTAGTGTCTGGAGACATAATTTAATGACAAAAGCAATGTTAAATTTTCTCGCGTTTTACAAAAAGCGTATTATTGTGGCAATGAGCATACGGTTTTGTGTAGTAGGGAGTTTTGTCGCGTATCATCTTATCACAACACCAAACACACTCACATCCGCTCTCAGTGATCATGGAGTGGGTATGGCAGCCAAAGAAAGCTTTGCGCTTGCGCCAACGGTTGCTTTTGCTCAAAATGACAATGGTTATGAGATTGTAGATGATTCCAATACTGATTTACAAATCACATACGCCAATTATTATTCGTATTTTATACTTTCATTTTTTGGGTGTTCATAAGCAAAATATGTATAAATGTAAAATTATTTTCGGGCTCACATTCCTTTTTACGGCTATTTTTTTCTTTTGTGTTTATCACACCGTAGATGCTTTTACCTGTGGCACAGACACTGTTTCTTATGGAGGAAAAAACTACGCCACTGTTCAGATTGGCACAACACAATGTTGGTTTAGAGAAAATCTCAATGTTGGCACAAGAATTGCCGGCACTGCAATGCCTGCAGATCCTGCGCCAACTCTCGATGATCCTAGCACCGTTTCCAAATGGTGCTACAATAACACGGAAGCAAATTGTACAACAGATGGTGGACTCTATTCTTGGGCGGAAACCAATGCTCTTTCTAGTGTTTGTAACACGACAGCATGTACTCCGCCAGCTCCCAACCAAGGTATTTGTCCGACAGGGTGGCATATCCCCACTCATGATGAATATACGACTTTGGAAAGGGCAATTTGCACCTCAGGCACATGCGCCACTGATTTTCCATTTGATGTTACTTCTTTGGGTTGGCGTGGTACCAATGAAGGCTCCAAATTATCCACTTTTACTCTCAATGGAAACAATTCCAGCGGTTTCACCGGTTTGCTAGCTGGTGGTCGTTATACTGGTGGCAGTTTCTCTGATCGCGGTGCGTACACGTCCTTGTGGTCTGCGTCTGCACAGTTGGCTTCCAATGCATGGGCACGTGGACTGGGTTCAGTGCAAGCTAAAATCGATCGCAATGCCTACACCAAGACATATGGATTTACAGTTCGTTGTGTCAAGGTTATCACAACTTCCATAGTCACGACCGATGCAGTCACCTCCATCACGTCAACAACAGCCGTTGGTAATGGAATGGTCACTGATACAGGAGGAAACAATCCTACTAGATATATTGAGTGGGGTACTACTAGTGGGTCGTATTCTAATTCTTGTTCAGCTGGTGCCGGGAGTATGGGCGCATATTCATGTAGTATGACAGGTCTTTCGGTTGGCACGACATATTATGTTAGGGCAAAAGTTGTGAACTCAGCCGGCACTACCTATGGAAGCGAGACGAGTTTCGTAGTTACTGTGGGGTCTACGAGAAATACCGTCAAAACACGTGGCACAGTCAAAACTCGCGGAGATGTAAAAATGGGCAATATTGGTAACTGATAGGATATTTCTTTCGATTGCTTGATATTTGCATCAATTCTTGAGGTTTTTTATCTGAAGTGTTTATATCACAAAAAGGAATGTTCGTAATTCTTCCATCTCCTTTTATAAATATAGATGACGTGTGTGGCTCCTCTTGCGAGTCAATTCAAGATCGCATAAGATCAAAATCGGAGGAGAAGAAATTTCTCTTCCGCTTTTTTTGTTTTCCTTGACAGAATATTTTTGTATGATACTATATCTATACCTATGGTATAGGTATATAATATGATCATACTATAAAAATATGATGGACAAAAAAGCAAAGATCGCAATCGCACTCAAAAAGGCGCGCACGAGCATCGACCAAATTCTTCATGCGATGGAATTATCGGATGAAAAGAAGTGTTTTGATATCATTCAGCAAAATTTGGCGGTGATCGGACTGCTCAAGTCGGCAAACATGCTCATGTTGGAATCGCATCTGGACGCATCTGTGGAAAGTATAAAAAACATGACACCGTCAGAAAAGAAAAAAATGAGGCAAATTCGTGACGAGGTCGTACGCATCGTGCAAACGGCGCAAAATAAATAATTCATCCATATATTATATGCAGAAGAAACAGAAGGTTATTTTCATAGTGTCGATTTTTGTGGTGACGATCGCTGGCGGTGTCGCGATTTTGGGATTTCCGGAGCGGGGTGTGGCACGGCAATCGGCGGAAGAAAAGGCGTATCCTGTAAAAGCGATCGTGGCAACGGCCGGTGCTTTTGTGCCACAGGGTATGTATGGCGGTTTTGTGCAAGGAAGAGAGCAGTCGATCGTATCGCCAAAGATCAATGGACGCTTGGTAGAGATGAAAAAACATGATGGTGATGTCGTGCATAAAGGTGACACAATTGCTTTGCTCAGTGCGGATGAATTGACACAACAGGTTTTGGGCGCACAAGAGATGATCTCATCGCTCGGAGACACTCTTCAGGACACAAAAAAGTATTATGGGCAAAAGATCGATGAGACAAAAAGTGATGATACAAGCAAAGAAGCGATTTCCAGTGCAAAAAAGTTGCGAACGTTGCAAATGCAGAATGTACAAAACGGTATTGTGGAGGCGCAAAGCAATTTGCGTGTTGCACAGAGCCTTGCCAAGGAGACAATCGTTCGTGCACCGTTCGATGGTGTGATCATCCGCACATTTCAAGACGATGGTCAGATCGTCGGTTCCACGACACCGATCTTTGAGATCGCAGATCGCACAGAGATGAAGGTTGAGATATTTGTTGCACAAGATGTCATGCAATCTCTCGAGATTGGTGATCCTGTTGCGATATCAAGCGATGAAAGCGATGAAAGTGAGGAATTTTTTGCCGGTACGGTCACGGCTGTCGGTTTGCGCGCGCAAAGTAGCGGGCAACAGGCGCGGATTACCGTGCGGGTTGATGATCCTACACATGTGCAATTGGGACAATATGTGACGGTTCGTTTACCGCAAGATGATGTGCGCGATGATGTGATCATGGTGCCGGAAAATGCTATCGTACAAAAATATGATGACATGTTCGTTTTTGTGGTGGAAGATGATGTGGCGGTACAAAAAAAAGTAACACTCGGCGCGACAGGTGACGATATGGTGGAGATCGCCTCGGGTATTTCTGCGGGAGATCGTGTAATTGTGGAGGGGATGTATACAATCAAAGATCGTTATCATGTACATATTTATGAATGATATGAAAAATCTCCCACAAATACGCCTTGGCATTGCCGGACGTTTAACACAACTTTTTTTGCACAACACGGTGTTGTCGATCTTGTCGATTGCTGTGATCGTGGTGTGGGGTGTTGTGTCTTTTGTGATCATGCCAAAACAGTATAATCCGGAAATTGTCGCACCGGCATTTGTGATCACAACCGATTATCCCAACGCAACCAGTCATGATGTCTATGAACAGATCACACGACCGATGGAGGACAAAATTGCAGAATTGAAAAATATCGATGGGATTGCATCACAAAGTCTCCCTGGTGGGCGAAGTATCGTCACTGTAAAATTTGAGATTGGCTCAGATCAGGGGGATGCAAAGATCGCACTCAATCAGAAATTGCAAGACAACATGATGCTCAAACCGCTCGGTGCGCAGGATCCGATGATCCAGTCGATCGATCCTGATGACGTGCCAATCGTTGATATCGGTCTATCATCGCACGTTTATGGTGAGAGTTCTTTGCGGAAGATGGCTTTTGATGTTGCTGATGAGCTAAAACAGGTGGAAGGTGTGTCAAAGGTTGATGTGGTCGGTGGACGTACGCAACAATTGTCCGTTATGCCACGCAGTACGCAATTGGCTGCACATCAGATTTCCATGCAGGAGATCATGGCGACAATTGCGTCGGCAAACGGCGTCTATACATCTGATATGATCACAGGAGATCAGCGAAATTTTGTGGTGAATGTGTCCGGTACCATCACATCGCCACAGGATGCTGCACAGCTCATCGTGCGAGAAGAAAATGGCGCTTTTGTACGATTGGGGGATGTCGCGGAGATCGCATACGATACGGGTGAAATCACAAATTATATCGATCTCACGGATAAAAACGGTGAACAACCGATCGTGCATATTGCATTGGCAAAACTCAAAGGCACAAATGCAACAACTGTTTCAGATGGCATCAAAGAAAAACTTGAGACATTGCATGGCTCGGTGATTCCGTCAGATGTAGCAACGGTGTTTTTGCGTGATGAGGGAGAGGTTGCTCAAAATGAGATCAGCAAATTGACATTCGATCTGATCAAATCCATTGTGATTGTCGCGGTGTTACTTATGGTCTTTTTGGGCGTACGTAACTCGATGGTGGCTGCTGTATCTATCCCGCTTGTTTTACTGGTTGTCTTTGGTATGGGTCTGCTCTTTGGACAAACGGTTAATCGTATTACACTTTTTGCACTTATTTTATCGTTGGGACTTTTGGTCGACGATGCAATCGTCGTGATCGAAAACATTGCGCGATATTTCCGCTTGTATCCCGGAGAAGATAAGAAAAAAGTGATCGTTTCCGCTGTGAATGAGGTTGGCTCCGCATTATCGCTCTCGACCGTAACAATGGCATTGGCGTTTGTGCCGATGGCGTTTGTCACCGGCATGATGGGTCCATACATGGGTCCGATCCCATTCTTTGTACCAGTCGCACTTTTGGCGTCACTTGTGCTTTCTGGTTCGATTAATCCGTTTCTTGCACTTCTTTTTACAAAACAAAAAACACGTCATACAGAAAATATCTTTTTGCGCGGTTTTGGTGTGATGGAAAAAAGATACGCGCAATGCGTCGCATTTTTGCTTGCAGAAAAAAAACGATATCGCATGGTGATCATCGGTGTAGCGGTTATTTTTCTGTTTTCGATCATTTTGCCTTTTACGCCACTTGTGCCGTTTCGCATGTTGCCAAAAGCGGATCGTGACCAGTTTTATGTGTATCTCGATCTGCCAAGTAGTGCCACAAGTGAGCAAACGCGATCCGCGACGCGTTTTGTGACGCAATCGCTTTTGTACGATCAATTTGTAGAAAATGTGGAAAGCTTTTCAGGGGAGGCACCTGTAGAGGACTTTAACGGTTTGTTTCGGGGGAGCGCGCAACGCATATATGAAAATCAATCAACGATCAGAGTAAATCTCACGTCACATGAGGAGCGTAAGCGCACATCGGAAGAAATTGCGCAGGATTTTCGTGTGCGTGCGCAAGAAATCATAACGCAATACCCGGACCTCTCTGTGCGTATTGTAGAGGATCCGCCGGGACCGCCTGTTCTCGCAACGTTTTTGGTCAAAGTGACGGGAGATGATGATAAAGTTCGTGAGCGCATTACGGATGATCTGTTGATGCGTGTGAGAAAGATTTCCGGCATCGATGATATTGACGTGTCCACGCCGGATCATATACTCAACTATACATACAAGATCAACACGGATAAGGCGCAACAGCTCGGTGTTGCGCCGGCAGTAATTGCATCAACATTGCATACGGCACTTACGGGGTCTGTCGCCGGTATCTATTATCATAACGATGATGTATCGCGTCACGCCGAACAGGAGTATATTATTGTGCGATTGCCACGTGATGATCGTGATACAAAAGATGTTTTGTCAACATTATCTGTCGCAACTGCACAGGGTGCACAGGTAGGTATTATGGAATTTTTGGAAAAGACGGATGCTTCTTTTGATGTGCCGATCGTGACAGATGAACGCCGTGTCACGACATATGTTTCCGGTGAAATGGTGGGACGTAGTGTGGTTTATGCGTCAATTGATCTCTTATCGCAATTGCGCACATATCATATACCTGATGGTGACAGTCGTTTGACACACTGGTCGCTTTTTGGCGCGGAATATGAGGATGTGACGAGTGGAAAAAAATACCACATCATGATCGACGGGGAATGGAAATTGACATTGGAAGTGTTTCGCGATCTGGGCATTGCGATGGGCGTGGCGATCTTTATGATCTATTTTGTGCTTGCGGGCAAGATTCGGTCGCTTTTTATCCCATTGCTTATTATGGTCAGTATCCCGCTTGGTTTTATTGGTGTGTTTCCCGGATTTGCAATACTCTTTCTTATCAAGGGGACATATTTTAATGCAACGTCAATGATTGGGATCATCGCGCTTTCTGGGTTATCGGTAAAAAATGCCGTGATCTTTTTGGAGTATCTCGAACCGTTGCGTGCGACGGGACATGATTTGCGCACGGCTCTTGTGGAGACGGGGCGCATTCGTTTATTGCCGATCATCCTCACATCGCTTACGGCAATCCTCGGTTCATTGACGATCATTTCCGACCCTGTGTGGGAAGGATTGGCATGGGCGTTGATCTTTGGATTGACGGTGTCAACGATCTTGACGCTTGTGATCTTTCCGCTCATGTATTATGCGATCATGAAGGACAGATGGCAAAATAATGCGCAAAAATAACATTTTTTGCATTGAATTTGGGTGGCATGTGTGATATAGTGGTGCATAGACTTTACATTTCATGATTTTTACTATGGGAATTATCGATTTTATCATTCATATTGATGTGCATTTGGGTGAATTGATCGCGCAGTATGGCAGTGTAACATACGGTATTTTATTTGCGATTATTTTCGCGGAAACGGGATTGGTGTTCACACCATTTTTACCGGGGGATTCGCTTTTGTTTGCGGCGGGTATGTTTGCAGCAAATGGTTCATTTGATCCGCTTTTTTTGGCGGGACTGCTTATGGTTGCAACGCTGTCGGGGGACAACGTCAATTATTGGGTTGGACGTTATTTTGGGCAAAAGATCGTAAACAACAAGGTTATTCCAATCAAACAAGCGCATATCGACAAAACACAAGCATTTATGGATAGGTATGGTGGCAAAACGATCTTTCTCGCACGCTTCATGCCGATCGTGCGTACATTTGCACCGTTTGTTGCCGGTACGGGCAAAATGGAGTATCGCAAGTTTCTGCTTTTTAGCATTGCCGGCTGTGTCACATGGGTGTGTGGATTTGTATTTACGGGATATTTTTTCGGCAATATTCCGGTCGTGCACGATAACTTTTCTCTGGTTGTGATGGGCATTATTGTTCTTTCTGTAACACCTGCACTGTTTGAATTTGTCAAAAATATGATCAAAAAATATCGCACGAAAACTACTTCATGATATAATAAATGCGCATAATCATTAAGAAAAATATTATGGCAGAAGAAAAGCAAAAACACTATCGTATGTGTGTGGGGTACTGGCATATCCCGCGAGCAGTCTATTTGATTGGAGGATTTTTGATCTTTGCATCGGTTTTTCTTGCATTGGTTTTTGATGAAAAGTGGCTCTATCTCACCCTCTTTGTCGGGTTCATGTTCATGAGTTTTGCGCTTACGGGATATTGTCCAATGGCAATTCTCTTGGATAAAATAGGCTTGCGACGGGAATAAAAATATTTTATTGTAAAAAAATAATAAAAATGCAACATATCATGTTTATGTGACGGCTTTTTTGTGTTATGCTAAAAGGAGTAAAATAAAAATATGCCGAAAAAATCAACGATTACATTTTATGGCGGTGCGGGGTTTGTTACGGGGGCGAACTTTCTTTTTGATACGGGGGAGCGGAAGATCTTGATCGATTGTGGATTGCAACAAGAAGGCACGGGATGTTATCTCAAGGACAATGAATTTCACTACGATCCGGACTCGGTGGATTTTTTGATCGTGACACATGCGCATGCGGATCATATTGGCAAGATTCCCAAGCTGGTCCGTGATGGTTTTCGCGGGACAATCTATTCTACACCGGCGACCAAAGATCTCTCGGCTGTGATGTTGGATGATGCGTTGCGCATCTTGACAGACGATGCAGATGAGATTGGCTGTGAGCCGCTTTATAGTCGCAGTGACGTCATTCAAGCGCTTTCGCAGTGGCGCACGATCGAATATCATCATCAATTTACGGTAGGAGACGGGGTATTGATCGAGTTTCTGGATGCGGGGCATATCTTGGGCAGTGCAATGGTGTCATGTGAGCGCGACGGGTGCAAGATCATTTTTACGGGAGATCTGGGTAATTCACCGGAATTGATCTTGCCGGACACGGAAAAAATTCATGGTGCTCATTATCTCCTCATGGAGAGTGTGTACGGTGATCGCAATCATGAAAATCGACAGGATCGCACAGAGCGTTTGGCGCAAGCTCTGCGAGATAATTATAAACGTGGTGGCACATTGCTTATCCCGACGTTCGCACTACAACGCGCACAAATCCTCCTTTATGAGATCAACAGGCTTGTGGAACACAAACGTGTGCCGGAAATGCCGGTGTATTTTGATGCGCCACTTGCACAGCGAGTTACAGATATTTTTCGACGGTATAAAAAATTGTACAATACGAGAGTACAAGCAGAAATTGCACGCGGTGATGACATCTTTGATTTTCCACGTTTTGTCAGTGTGAAGAATATCTCAGAGTCTCTGGCATTGGACAAAAAGAGCGGACCAAAAATTGTGATCGCAAGCTCCGGTATGTCCAACGGAGGACGTATCCGATTGCATGAGAAGAAATTATTGGAAGGAAAAAAGAATACGATTCTTTTTATCGGCTATCAGGCTTTCGGGACGCTTGGACGGGAGATTTCGGAACAAAAGAAAAAGAAAGTGTATATCGATGGAACATGGGTGCGCGTGCGGGCAAAGGTTGATATGATTCAGGGATATTCGGGGCATAGAGACAGTAACAATCTGGTTGCTTTTGTGGGGGATAGCGCGGATACGTTGGAAAAAATCTTTGTTGTCATGGGTGAGCCGGCATCGGCACAGCATTTGGCACAGAAATTGCGTGATAGATACAAAATAGACACAAAAGCGTCGCGAGAAGGTGATGTGGAAGAGATTGATTTTTGATGTTTTAGGACTTACGCGCTTGGCACATTTCTTCGTCTGCAATCTGCGGTGCTCGACGCAGTAGCATGTACTACAGCTTACTCCGCTCCTTGATTGCACCTCGAACTGTACTCAAGCGCGTAAGTCCTATGTTTATGAAAAAACACACAACCCTCTATAAGAAAGAGGGTTGTGTTTTGTAAAGCCTTGTATGTTGTGGGATCTTTGCACAGACGGTGTTTTGTATGTGTATGTGTTTTTTGATGTCTGTGGCAGGTGCATATGTAGCGCTACCAAACCTCGTAAATGGATGACACTTGCGAGTCTATCTTTTTGTTTGTGTGAGCTTGTGTGATGCATCACTGGGATCTTTTATATTATATTTTTTAAAACGTACAAGGCATACATTGGTTGTACCAAACAATATTTTTTTTGTCAAAAACTTTACTGTGGATAACATATCGGTGTAAGATGAATGTAGGGGATATATAAGTAAAAATAAAAAAACATGACACAAATAATTTCCGCAGTAGACTTACAGGCGGCCATAATGGCAGACACAGATCAAAAACGTGTGTGTGTCGACGTGCGCACGGAAGTGGAGCATGATGCAGAATGTATCGCAGGATCGATCAATATCCCATTGGATCAGTTACAAAGCCATTTGGGCAAGTTGAGAGCGTTTGATGATGTGTATGTCTATTGCGCATCGGGAAATCGATCAGCGATGGCATGTGATATCTTGCAAAAAAATGGTTTTGCACGATTGTATGATCTCGCGGATGGACTCAATGGGTGGAAATTGAGTAAGTTGTCGACGATTGGACAGGGCAGAAAACGCATTCCATTGATGCAACAGGTGTTGATCGTCGTGGGTACAACAGTGATGGGCAGTATTATTTTAGGATATACGGTACATGATCTGTTTTTGCTTATTCCGCTCATGATGAGCATTGGTCTGCTCTATGCCGGTTTTAGTGGTAATTGTTTGATGACAAAGGTTCTGATTAAGATGCCGTGGAACCGGAGAAAAGAGTGATTTTTTGTACTGTAATTTGCATAAAAATATAATTTTATGGTTATTTCATCCGTGTCTCCCGTGGAGGCAAAGGAGATCCTTGATGCTAGCAGAGATGAAGCAATCCTGCTCGATGTGCGCACTGATGGGGAATACCAACGCGTGCATATTCCGGGCTCAGTCCTTATCCCTGTGGAAGAGTTACAAAAACGATGCAATGAACTGGATCGCAAAAAGAGAATTGTGGTATATTGTGCATCAGGAAATCGTTCACAAACAGCATGTCGCATCCTTGAGACGGAGGGATTTGGCGAATGTATCAATATGGCTGGCGGTATTGGTGCGTGGATCACACATGGTTTGTCCGTGGAATAATTTTTTTTGATTCCTTCCTTTTTTTGTCTGTGCGTGGTAGAGTGTGGGTGTATAAAAGCCTGTTTAATATTCGTGTATGAAAAGTGCGATCGAGAGTATTGTCATCAATGCCATTTTACGTCTTCAAGAGAAGGGCTCGTGGGGAGTTTTTGTGATGCCGAAAATTCAGATCGATCGACCAAAAGACAGTGCGCATGGCGATTGGATGACCAATGTCGCATTTGTCATCGCAAAGGAACTGCAAAAATCACCGGTTGCTGTAGCGGAGGAGTTGGCTGGAGAGATCAATGCGGTTGCCAATGAAGCGGTTGCGCGTGCAGAAGCGGTTGCACCGGGATTTGTGAATTTTATTTTGCATCGAAATGCTCTCGTGAGTATGGTTCGCCAAATTATGACGGACAAAGAAAATTACGGCAAGAATACGGCGTTGGCGGGGCAAAAAGTCATGGTGGAGTATACGCAACCAAATCCATTTAAGCCGTTTCACATTGGACACTTGATGAGCAATACGATCGGAGAGTCTCTGGCACACATTATGAGTTTTTGTGGTGCAACAGTAATTCGTGCGAATTATCAGGGCGATGTCGGTCCGCATGTTGCAAAGTCACTGTGGGCGATCCAGAAGTTTGGATATGATATCAATAATATTGATGAAATCGGAAAGGCGTATGCCAAAGGACATGAGGCATACGAATCGGATGCAAAAGCCAAAGAGGAAATTCAAGCGATCAACAAAGCGATCTATATGTGCAGTGATGATGCGCTCATGAAGCTGTACGTCATTGGACGGCAAAAAACTCTAGAGCGGTTTGAAGAAATTTATGCGATTCTCGGAACAAAGTTTGATGTATATTATTTTGAGAGTGAGACGTGGAAAAAGGGCGCACAAATTGTACGCGATCATATGGGAGATATTTTTGAAGAGAGTGAAGGTGCGATCATTTTTGATGCCGAGAAATATGGTTTGCACAAACGTGTGTTTATCACAGCGCAGGGTTTGCCGACGTATGAGGCAAAAGATATCGGGTTGGCGATGCTTAAAAAAGAAACGCATCCATCCGATGTGTATTTTATGACAACTGCCGTAGAACAGGATGAATATTTCAAAGTGGTAAAAAAAGCAATCGAATTGGTCAATGCATCATTTGAGGGAAAGATTCGTCATATCTCCCATGGTATGATGCAGTTGTCGACAGGCAAGATGTCCTCGCGCAAAGGCAATGTGATCACGGGGGAGTCGCTTATCGCTGATGCGCAGGAAGTCGCACGAAAAAAGATGAGTGAACGGGCAATTGATGATAAGAGAGATGAAACGGTAAATGCAATCGCAGTAGCGGGGATCAAATTCAGCATATTGAAGCAACATATCGGTAAAAATGTAGTATATGATGCAGGAACGGCGTTGTCTTTTGATGGGGATAGTGGACCGTATGTGCAATATACCTATGCACGATGCCAATCAGTAATTGCAAAAGCACAAGAAAAAAATATCACACCGTCTCTCACTGATGTATGTGATGCATCGATGATCTTGGAACGATTACTTACGCAATTTCCTGATGTTGTTGCACGTGCAAATGTAGAGAATGCGCCACACCATATTGCAACTCATCTGATCAAATGCGCGCATGAGTTCAACGCGTATTATGCAAAAAATATCTTTGTCGATGAGAAGGATCATCGGCAGTCAGCATATCGCATTGCACTTGCACAAGCTGTTGCACAGGTTCTCAAAAATGGACTGACGCTGCTCGGTATTTCTGCTCCGGAAAAAATGTAATTAGTAGTTATAATCATATGCGGATAGGAATTGATGCACGCATGATTTTGAATCCTAAAAAAGGTGATGCGATCGGCGTCGGACATTATACATATCAATTAATTCGTCATCTCCTCGATATTGATCAGGAGAATGAGTACGTGTTGTTTTTTGACGCACGCGTAAGGCAAAAAGACGTGCGCAAATTCTCACGTCCCAATGTGAAAATTGTTTTTTATCCCTTTTCTGATTATAAGAAATTTTTACCTGGAGCATATAATGAGATCCTCACAGCGGCGGTATTGGCACGAGAGGATCTGGATGTGTTGCATGTGACGTCGGCAGAAATACGCATTCCATCCACGTATCGAGGCAAAATGATCGTGACGGTGCATGATCTGGGAATTTATACCGTACCGGAGTGTTACAAGGCGACACAGCGCATGAGGTTGCATCTGGTGCATCGTTTCATGTTGCGCAAAGCATCGCATGTGATTGCCGTGTCAGAAAAGATCAAAGATGACGCACAAAAAATCATCAAGGATATCGCAGAAAAAACCAATGTGATCTACTCCGGATTGGATAAACGATTTTTCACCGATGAATCGATAAATGGCAATGTCATCCCAAAAAAATTCGGTATAAGCAAAAAGTACATTTTGTTTTTGGGAACGATCGAGCCGGTAAAGAATATCACACGTCTTTTGCATGCATTCGCGCTTTTCAAAGAAGCACGGATCAAAAAGAATCGTGAAGAAAAATGTGATTACCAGTTGCTCATTGCGGGAAAACCTGGGTGGCTTGCGCAAGATATCAAAAATTTTGTTTACGATCTGCAATTGACAAAAGACGTGCGATTTACAGGGTATGTGATTGGCGATGAATTGGTGCCACTTTTTGCGCATGCGCAGTTTTTTGTTTTGCCGTCACTTTATGAAGGATTTGGTACGACAATCTTGGAGGCGTTTGCCACAGGGACGCCAGCGATCGTGAGCAATGTCGGTTCGATCCCTGAAATTGCAGGCGATGCTGCGCTACTGGTCAATCCTATTGATACAAAGGGTATCGCGCAGGCCATGATGACTTTTACAGATGATGCGCAGATGCGTGCGATGTATCGTGAAAGGGGTTTGGCACGCGCCAAAGATTTCAGCTGGCAAAAAACCGCGCAAGAAACTCTTACAACGTATCAAAAAATAGTACAAAATTCGTAAAAACTATTTTATGCCGGCAGATGGAAGATCACCTGCCTGACGCAGTTCGCGAATGGAAAGATAGAGGAAGGCGGTAATGATGATCAAGGTATTAAGCGGGGCGAGCCAATAGGGAAATTCTCTGCCAAATGCTTCCAGGATCATAATGCCACCGAGAATTCCGATGGAATACATGGCACCATTCTTGAGATACTCATATTTGGCAATACGGTTTATACCTTTGACGGTTAATTCGCGTACGACAAATGCGCCGATGCCGTTGCCGATCAGAATAAGCGGAATTGACAATGTAAACGCAAATGCGCCGATCACTCCATCAATTGAAAAGCTTGTATCCAAAACTTCAAGATAAATGATCTTTGACCATGCGGACATGCTGCTTGCTTTTTGCAATTCTTTTTCTTTTTCCTCTGCATTTTTCTTAAACCCATCGGTGATAAAAAATGTGGACACGCCAATACTTGCGGCAAGTGCGAGATGAGGAATCTCTGCATATGTAAGCGCTTTATAAATAATAAGTGTTGTAATAACGGAGGAGATAGCATAAAACCATACGCTTTGTCGATGTAAAAATCCTTCAACGAGAAATGCATATTTTTTTTCTTCCATAAAAAGCCACGCAAGAAAAACAAAAAATAGATACATACCGCCCGCCAATAGAAGGAGCGGCTTTGATCTTTCTAATGATCCTACGACAGCGCTGTCTTGAGAGAAAGCAGCGGTAATCACTTGGATGATGGAGAGATCGGGATTGGCGATCCAGATGATCACAAAAGGCAGAAGTCCACGTACGACAAATACGGCAAAAAGAATGCCCCAAAAAAGAAAGATTTGGCGATATTTTTGTGAAAGAGTGCGCAAGACATGCGCATTGACAATTGCATTGTCGATCGAGGAAATAATTTCAAAAACAACAAGTCCGATAATAATGATGATGGTGGAGAAAAACATTTTTTCGTTCTTTTTATTGATAAATATGGTGCAATGGTATCACGAATTATTCTTTGCGTAAAACGGGGAATGTTGTGGTAGAATGTAGGTGTTAAATAATTTAATGTTTTTTATGGAATATTGTATTGCATGTACGATGCCACTTGCATCAAATGAGGAAATCGGTGCACAAATTACAGATGGTCCCGTGTGTATCCATTGCGCTGATGGTAAAGGTGGCGTGAAAAGTTGTGCGGAAATTTTTGAAGGTGGTGTGCAATTTTTTCTCATGACATTTCCCGATATGGATCGTACTGTTGCGGAACGGGTAACACGCAAAAATATGCGTGCACTTCCATATTGGCACGGAAAGGGTACGGCGTGTTTGGAGGGCGAAGAGGCAACGGATGAGGAATTCCAGTCAATTCTTGAAAGGTTGCAGTAGGATATGTTTGACAAAAGAGTGCTATAAATTTACTATATGCAGTAAGGGGAGAGAATGCTACTTAAAATCAAATAAAACACAAATTTGGAGGATCTTTCATATGCCAAGCGACGATAACAGTATCGTATATCTTTCGTGGTGCATGATGTGTAGCAAAGTCTACAAATGTACTGCAAAAGAGAATGGTCAAAACATGGCAAGAGAATGCAATTCTTGCACTGAGAGTTTCACATGTATATGGCGGGATTTTAATGAGTCGGAAATTCACACACGGAAATTTCCTGTGTCCCATGGATATTGTTCACCGGTGTGTACGATTATGGATGGAGATAATGTTGATCTTTTGTCGGTTGACGATATTATCGAATTACTTTCCTCCCAAAGAGGTTT
This sequence comes from Parcubacteria group bacterium, assembly GCA_041660065.1. Lineage (NCBI taxonomy): Bacteria > Parcubacteria group bacterium. Next base: position 18,385 of record JBAZXC010000009.1, read on the forward strand.
TAAGGGAGACTTGAGGTTATTGCGCCATCAAATGGAATCATTGATGCGCAGAGCGAGGCTCAATTCTTTTGATGAGGAAAAAATTATCACAGAGAAAAAGGATCTTCTTCTTCGTTTGTTATAAAGGTGCTTTCAGTAAAAATACTGAGCGCCTTTTTCTTTTTTGTGGTGCATATTTGCATAATAAGCAGTTTGTCCTTATAGTAATGAAATAAGGAGCAATCAGAATGATTGCTTGTAATTAATGCAATAATATGAATATTGAGTTTACGAAGGAACAATATGAACAACTGATCAAAGCGGTGTATATGGGAAATTGGATGGCAAATGCCAATCGCACGGATGATATGATCACAGAGTTTGCGGATATCGAAGAATATGTATTGTCACATGCAAAAGATTTTGGCTTGGAGCATCTTGCCGCTCTTGATGATGAGGATGGACAAACGGTTGTTCCATCACCGGAGTTGGAAGCAGATGAAGAGCTGGATCGCATCATCGAAGAGTATGACGATGAAACGTTTTGGGAGGAATTGATCGAGCGTATGACGATCAAAGATATTTTTTCATCAATAGATGAAGAAGATGTTGAATCAATGAAAGAAGAGGAATTTGTCGAACTCCATGAAACGATTCGTACAAAGTACGAAGAGGAATTTGCCGAAAATGGTGTCATGAACATTGACTTGTACACGGACGAAGATGATTGCGAAGAATGTTGTGATGGTACATGTGTTTGTGAAGAGGAAAAAGATTGTTGTTAGATGTATAAAAAATAACGAGATGGGCAAAGATTGTCTTTGCGCATCTCGTTTTTTATTTAGAGGTGACTGTCTACCCATGATCGCAGTAAGGGATATGCCTGTGCAAAACTTGTCGCGATGTCTATGCCGTCAGGGTGACAAATGAGATGCACCTTTTCCGCATTCATAGCACGTCTCCCGATCAGTTGATCATATACGAATCGATAGGGCGTAATGATCATATCAAAAAGATTGATGTTTTTGATCGTTGAGATGTGTGTGGGTTGATGATAGAGTACAGTAAGATTGCTTTTTTTGGCATCCTCGGTGATCGATGGATGTATGGGTTTGTGATATACAATCACAAATCCCAATTCCAGCGCGATGTCAATTACCGATTTTGATGAGCTTAATTCCTTGCGTGCATGATCATCGATACCGACACTTCTCACAAATTTAACAGCCTCCTTCTTTTTGCATAATAATTTCAACAACAGACTGAGTCCATTGTCATATAGACCGACACAAAGAACTTTTTTGTATGTCATGATATGCCTCCTTGGTGTGACAGCTCTTTATTTACCCTTTCTATATCAATGTTATCCTAAAGGATAGGGGACACTCTTGTCAATTTTTGTTGAAATTGCAAAAAAATGGTTTTTGCTGTAGGATTGAAGCATAAAATCCTCTGACAATGGTCATCGCCATTGGATACTGCTTTAGCGGTGGGATATGGGAAGAAATCACCATGTGTGAAAGTAGAACCTGTCGGGTAAGCCCGTAAGCGCTGTAATGAGTCACGTCAGTCGCGACCGACGTGAAAAATAAGGTGGTACCACGTTTTGTCCGCCATAGCTTTATGTGAAGGCTGGAGATGTCGTCCTTATACATTTATTTGTATAGGGTTTTATTTTTTATGACTGATTATACGATTTTGGCCAAATTTAGAAATAAGGGAAATGTTGAATGTTTGATCGGTGAATTACAAAAGAGGGGAAAGAGTTGTTACAATTTTTGCGATATGCCCGCTGATCCGGCCAACCCCGATGCATTGCCGGAAGAACAGATGAAAGTGTTTGAGAGTGTTACAAATTTCATGGATGATGAATACTACCGGCGCGTATTTAAGAGAGATCTCAAAGGATTGAGAGAGGCGGAAAAAGTTATTGTGTTGTTGCCGGCAGGAAATTCTGTGCATATTGAAGCGGGTATTGCATATGGCTGGGGCAAGCCACTGATCCTTATCGGTGAATTGGAAAAACCGGAAAGTCTTTATTTGATATTTGAGGAGCGATACGAGACGATCGAAGATTTTTTGAAGACAGTATAAATAGTGTAATTTTTAAATGGTCACAATATGAAAAATTTTAAAGAGGTGGAACAAGGTAAAAAATATTCAGAAATGGAGCATGAGGTGATGGAATTTTGGCGTGAGGATCAGACGTTTGAAAAGTCTGTGAATGCGCGCAGTGTGGACAATGCATATGTATTTTATGACGGTCCGCCGTTTATTACAGGCGTGCCACATTATGGGACGTTGTTATCATCGATCATCAAAGATGTGGTGCCACGCTATTGGACAATGAAAGGGAAACGCGTTGAGCGTCGATGGGGGTGGGATTGTCATGGACTTCCGGCAGAAAATTTAGTGGAGAAAAAACTTGGTATCAAAGATAAACGTGATGTGGCAAAGGTGGGGTTGGAAACATATATTCAAACATGTCACAGCGCGATGGTGCAGGGAAGTGATGCATGGGAAAGTACGGTAGAGCGCATCGGACGATGGGTAAATTTCAAGGGCGCCTACAAGACGATGGATCGCGATTATATGGAGAGTGTATGGTGGGCATTCAAAACACTGTATGACAAGAAAAAAATCTATGAAGGAGAAAAGGTTTTGCTTTATTGTCCACGTTGTGCCACACCGATTTCTAAGGCAGAAGTATCGATGGACAATAGTTATCGCGACGTGACAGATCCGTCGGTATATGTGAAATTTGCACTTGAAGGTGAAGAGAACACATATATGCTCGCATGGACCACAACGCCATGGACGCTTTCGGCAAATGTGGCATTGGCGATCAATAAAGACTTATTATATAGAGTTGTTGAGATTGAATATTCAACAAATGAACACGCAAAAATAAATCCTGGAGAAAAATACATTGTTGCAAATGCATTATTCGAAAAAATATTTGAAGGTGTTTTTGACAATAGGACACACAAAATTATTCATAAAGATGGAACGGAGACAAAATTTTTATGGACTGAAAATCATCTCATTGAAGGTAAGAGATTAGTTGGAAAAAGATACAAACCGCTCTTTGACGATCACGGTGAGAATGCACATCGTATTGTGGCGGCTGATTTTGTCGGTGCGGAAGATGGGACAGGTATTGTGCATATTGCACCGGCTTTTGGCGAAGATGATTATGCACTCGCAAAGAAAGAAAGCTTACCGCTTGTAAATACAGTGGATGATAATGGTCTGTATAAAGATGGGCGATGGGCAGGACAACATGTGTGGGAGATCAACAAAGAGATTGCCAAGACGCTTTTGCGTGAAGGCGTAGTTTTCAAAATTGATTATGTCCAGCATGAATATCCGCATTGTCACCGGTGTGATACAAAATTGATGTATCGTGCTCATCCGAGTTGGTTTATGGATATTGATGGACAGCGTGCGGAGATGCTTGTAAAAAATGAGAACATCAATTGGTTTCCTGCACATATCAAAAACAAACGTTTTCGCCATACGGTAGAGACGGCGCCGGATTGGAATTTATCACGCGATCGTTTCTGGGCAACGCCACTTCCTGTATGGCGTGGCACAAAGGAAGATGGTGTCATGGTAGAAAAGGTGATCGGCAGTTATGCAGAGCTCAAAGAATTATCAGGTAAGGATTTGCCAGATTATCATTTGCCATATGTGGACGCAGTGACGTTTGAGTGGGAAGGTGTGACGATGAAACGTATTGATAAAGTCATGGACTGTTGGTTTGAATCCGGTGCGATGCCTTTTGCACAGTTTCACTATCCATTTGAAAACAAAGAAAAATTTGAGTCGAATTTTCCCGGAGATTTTATCGCAGAGTATATCGGACAAGTGCGTGCGTGGTTTTATTACATGCATGCAATCTCTGTAGGGATCTTTGGCGAGGAAGCATTCAAAAATGTGATTGTGACGGGAACGATTGCCGGCAATGATGGGCGCAAAATGTCCAAATCGTATGGCAATTATACGGCACCGGAGATTTTGTTGGAAAAATACAGTTCGGATGCACTCCGATATTTACTTGTGAGTTCGCCACTGCTTAATGGTGAGGATTTTGCACTTGTGGATAAAGATGTGGCGGATGTACAGAGGAAACTCGGTACACTCTGGAATAGTTATTCATTTTTTGTCATGTATGCCAATGTGGACGGATGGCAACTGTCAAAAAACGGAGAGGTGCCAAAGAATAAAAATGTGTTGGATAAGTGGATTGTGTCACAATTACATGCTCTTATTAAGAGTGTGGACAGTGATATGCAAAAATACGATCTGCCAAATGCATCAAAACCAATCATAAAATTCATTGATGATCTTTCGAATTGGTATATTCGTCGTTCACGCAAACGTTTCTGGAAATCGGAGAATGACGGGGATAAAAATGAGGCTTATCAGACCTTGTATTATGTGTTGGTGGAGTTGTCCAAGGTGATGGCGCCGTTTACGCCGTTTATCGCGGAGGAGATCTATAGGAACCTCACACAGTGTCACTGCGGATGTGATCCGGAATCTCAAACGAAGATCCTGAAACAAGTTCAGGATGACAGCTGTTCTGTGCATCTTTGTGATTTTCCTCTTGGTGACGAAAGTTCGATCGATGAAGAATTAAATGTGCAGATGCAACTTGTGCGTGATGTGATCAGTGAGGGACTCAAGTTGCGTGCACGCACACAGCTAAAAGTGCGCCAACCATTGCAAAAACTCACTGTAGAAAGCAAATCGTGGAAAGTCTCACAGGAGATGGAGGATATTGTACGCGAAGAACTTAATGTCAAAGAGATTGTCAGTATAGAAAAAATTGACGGTGAACAAAAGAATATTGGGGAAATCAATGGAATAAAGATCGAACTTGATATTGTGGTGACAGATGCGTTAAAACGTGAAGGTCAAGCACGTGAGATCATCCGGCATATTCAACAGTTACGCAAGAAGGTGGGGTATAATGTGGATGATCGGATCAGCGTAGGCGTGGAAGGCATGGCGGATGTTTTTGCAGTGCACAAAGATATTATCGCGCATGAGGTGCTGGCAAAAGAAATTTCTGACAGCATCCTTGTAGAAAGCGATCTTGCGGAAACATGTGCTATCGATAATGAACATATTACGATCTCACTCAAAAAATAAATGTCTGATGTAAAGCAAAATTACCATGCGATTACTCTGGATAAAAGGGATATCGGTGAGATGGATCGGTTATATACGTTCTACACACTGGAGAACGGTCTTATGCGTGTCCCGGCACGATCGATTCGCAGAGGAGAGGCAAAGCTGGCTGCGCAAGTGGAAGATTTCGTTTTTTCGCATATCACAATTGCCAAAAATTATGGTCGTGGCACGCTTGTGGGCGCTGTGGCGGAAGAGTATTTCAATGATTTGCGCGGTAGCTATGGAGCGCTGTTGTGCGTGGATCATGCGCGTAAAGTTCTGCTTTCTGTGATCGGCGAGCATGATCGTGATCAGAAAATCTTTGCATTGCTTGTAGCGTATTTGCAAAAAATGGAACAATTATCGCGCAAAGAACGATCTACGCAAATTGATGAACAAATGTGGTGGATGACATATGCGTTTCTTATACAGTTATTCGAATCGCAAGGGTATGTATTTGATGCAAAAACGTGCACATTGTGTCGTGAATGTCCCGATGTATTCACGCGAAACCTTTTTGATGCACGCTGTGGCGGGCTGGTGTGTGTGCATTGCGCAAAAGATAAAAACGATGTATGTGCGATCGATGTGGATACGATCAAGTCGTTGCGGATCATTTATGACAATCATATAGACGTGCTGTCAAAAGTGATCATACACAAAGACGTCAATCGACAATTGGGAAACATTGTCGCGCATATCGAGCGGTGGGTCATGCGGTAATTTCTCAAAAATCTGTTATAATGGATAAGATAGAGAGGATAAAAGAGTTTAATATACCACTATGTCTTTGAAAGAAATACAAAAGGATCTGCAAAAGCGGGAGTCAGAAGTCATTAAGCGTGAGCATGATACGACGGCATATGATGTGTGGCGATCTCAAGAAAAACCGTCGGAAGAATCTGGGACGAGTAATTGGCAAAAGATCAAAGACCGCATGCAAAACACGCGAGTCAGGGGTATCGTGTATGGGGGAATTGCGTTGTTTGTTCTGACGATCATTCTCTTGTCGAGTGTTTCTTTTGTGTATTATCAGAAGGGTTTTTTTTCGCAGGATCGAGTGATTTTATCGATGGAGACGTCTGAAGCTATTGATAGCAATAAATTAACGGAGATCACTTTTGTTTATAATAACAATAATCGTGCGGATATATCTGATGTTGAGATTGCCGTGCAATTTGGTAAGTATTTTGTTCCTGCCGGCGATCAGGATGGTTTTACACGCGTGAGCGATAGTCAGGGCGTGATCCATATAGGGTCATTAAAAGGTCATAAAAACGGAAAATTTGTTCTGGCAGGATATTTTGTCGGGCCGAAAGGATCTGTTAATACAGTATTTGGCGCTTTGCGATATATACCGGAAGAAACAAATACGCGGTATGAAACCAATGCGCGTGTAGCAACGACGATGTTGTCATCGCCGGTGTCAATCGATGTAGAGTCGCCACTTGAGATTGTGAATGGAAACCTCATGAATATTGTTTTTAAGATCAAAAATACCAGCGATAGTGATCTATCTAAATTGAAATTTGTCGTAGAGATGCCAGACACATTCTCGCTTTATAATGCGTCACCACTTCCCAATTACGCAAATACATGGTTGATCGACCGCATTACTGCACGTGCAGAGATAACAATTGTTGTGCGTGGTGGTATTAATGCGGCTGTGGGTACAAACCAAAACTTTCATGCACGTGTGATTACGCAAGAAGATGGTGGCGAGGTAGCCGAATATGCCAACATCGCATATACATCACATATGATCCGTTCACCGATCACCGTACAGCAAAAGATTGAGAACAGCGACGGAGTTGTCTATGCCGGAGATCGATTGACATATATCGTTACATTTACCAATGATAGTGATATCCCGTTGCGTGATGCGATTGTCACGGTCAATTTGGATAGTGCAGTTTTGGATTATGCGGATTTGGACCTGTTAAATGACGGTGATTATGATCAAGTAAATAGACGTATTGTGTGGAAAGCATCGGATGTTCCTGCGCTCAAAATTCTCGGACCGAAAGCAACAGGTGAGGTTCGTTTTACCGTACCGGTATTGAGAGACCTTCCGGTAAAAAGTGAAAAAGATTTTCATTTCTCCACGTCGTCCATTGCTTCGATTGACAGTGGAGACATTCCGTCCGAATTGCGAGAAAACAAAACAGTTCTTAGTAACATTTTGACAATTCCCGTCGGTGCAAAAATGATCTATGAACCAACGATCGCATTTGCGTCAGGATCAAAACAATTGAAAGTTGGTGAAAAAACCGTTTATACGGTGACACTGAGAGTATATAGTATAAATAATGATGTTGATGACGTAAAAGTGTATATCCCTCTGCCAACGCATATGAAATATGAAAGTGTGGGTCATGATAATGGTATGGAATATAATGAGCGCACGAATGAAATAACGTGGAACATCGGAAAAGTCGCGCATGGCACAGGCATTACAAGCGATCCTCTCACAAGCTCTTTTGATGTGAGCATCGTGCCAAGTGTCGACCAGATCGAAAAAGTGCCAGTTATCATGAGAGATCAAAAATTGACGGGATTTGATGTATTTGCACAGAGGAGTGTTGAGGTCAAGAAGGAGCCGATTACAACGGATCGGTCAACCAATCAAAGCGTTGAAGAAAAAACTGTACAATCATAAAATAAACAAATACTATGATGAAGCGTCATATTTATATAGGGATCATTTTCATCTTCCTCGCTCCGCATGTTGTTTGCGCCACTGAGGATGCGCCGATTCGTGTCTTTGTTGATGATAAAGAGGCAAATGAGATCACACGTGATTACGCGGTGGGGAGTTCACACAATATGGTCGTGCGGATCGAAAATCAAAAAAACGTAAAACAAGATATTGCAATTTTTATCGAAGATGCAGAGCATAATCATGCAACGGACGAAAACGGAAAAAGTTTGGTAAAATATACGCGATTTTATAGTGACCCGATCGATCAAAAATATGCAGAAATTTTGAAGCAAAACAATAATGATATTGTGGCATTTTGTGCAAAAAATTCTGACAAAGTCGGTGCGTGGTGTGATGGTGTGGCGGTTGCACATGTGACGATTCCTGCGGGGGAAAAAGTGGATGTGCCAGTGACCGTGCATCTCGCAGATGAGGAAATCGATCATGAAGTGTATGTGGTTGTACAGGACGGGAAAGAATTCGAAGGAAGCAATGATATCAAACGTATAACTTTGCGGTACCATGTTCCGGATAAAAATATTACGAAAATGCAGTTGGATCGTTTTGGAATGCATAAAGAATTTATCTTTGGAGATTTTGGCACGTGGATGCGTGCGGGTTTTCGAGATGATTATATTGCTGAATTTGTCAGTCAAAATATCGGGACGGAAGATGTGCATTATACAGATTTTGTAAATGTAGAATCTGTGTGGATTGGAGAGGTGGTGTCATTTTCTGATGGACATGACAGTAAAGAGGGGGAAAAAAATGAAGATAATGTGCATGTGACGATGCCGCGTTTTGGCAAAGTACGTGTTGTGGGGGGTATTGCGTATGCGGACAGCAACGGTCAACCAGTTGAAATAAAGAGTGAGTCGATGGAATTTATTATATGGCCGGTGCGATTTCTGATTATTATTTTTGGAGGGATTTGTTTTTGTGTCATTTGTGTTTTATTATATAAGTATATAAGAAAAAATATGTTTGGATTCAAAAAAAATAAAAAGGACGAAAAACAATTTGCAGGAACGTATACTGTTCAAGATACAGATAATATTATCTCTATCGCACAGGCGTTTGATGTTCCGTGGAAAGATTTGGCGCAATACAATAAAATTGATGCACCATATATTTTGATTTCGGGGGAAACAATTCATGTGCCTGGTCCGCAACCAATTGTCGCCGAAAAGGAAAACGAACAAGAGCAGACAACAATAAATCATGAGTCGCCTATTCATAGCGATGTTGATGCACATAAGACAATGGCATCAGATCAAGAAGAGCTGTTAAATGCAGTTAAAAAAAACAATCCCACGTATGTTTCCAAAGGCGAGCCGATAAGATCTATGCAGAGTACGGCGCATATGCAAAAAGATCCTTCTATCATACAACGAGAAAATCATGAACCGATGAAAAGAAAAGTGACCTTTGCGACGCCACAAAGCATGTTGACACAGCCGGCATCGGAGCCGACAACGCGGGCAATCGATATTGAGTGGATGCGTGATGATGAGGAAGCATATAACGAGGAAATGGAATTTCAACGCAAAGAGGTCAATAAACGCTTGATTATCATTGTTGCGGTTGTCGCGTGTGCAATTGGTGGCATTGTCGTTTGGGGCGTTATGCAATGGATGCAACGTGATACAAAAGAAAAGATTTCTGTTGAGACGTTGATCGAAGGGGATGCGATGCAAAATCAAAGCGATGGCAATATGGCATTGCCACAAAATGATGCGACACAGAGTGGTACATCAGATGAGCAAGATACAAAAACCGTTGTGACAGAAGAACAAAATACGGATGTTGCCAAAGAAATGCAGACGGAACAAGCTGTGCAGTCACAAGAAAATCAAAAAGCGCCAAAGGATATCACTGTGCAAGTGTTGAATGCCGGTGGTGTGACTGGTGCTGCCGCCGCAGTTTCAAAAGATTTCAAGGATAAAGAATATATGGTGAAAGCCGCACAAAATTCTCAAAATTCCTACAGTGGTGTGATCATTTATTACACGGCAGAAATGAAAGATCATGTGGATACAATATCTCAAATTGTCGCTGAAAAATACGGTACACAGAAAAAAGAAGAGTCATCTGATGTAACGGGAAAATACAAATCCGATATTGTGGTTGTGCTCGGCACATAAGTGTACATATATCGTGAGCAGAAAATACCAAAAATACAAATATAAATATATATGAAAAAGTTCGCACAAAGACCGTATCATGCCATGTCGTCCAGTGCGTCATTGTTGCATTTGCAAACATCTGAGAAAGGATTGAGTGACTTTGATGCGTCAGGGAGAATTAATGCTTTCGGGAAAAATGTTCTACCAATGCAAAAAAAAATGTCGTCCATGCGTCTTTTTTTACGGCAGTTCCATAATCCATTGATCTATGTTGTAGTTTTTGCGGCAATTGCTTCTTTTTCTATTGGGCGTGCAGTCGATGCCTTCTTTATTCTTTTTGTTGTATTTTTGAATGCCGTTGTAGGATTCGTGCAAGAAAATAAGGCGGAAAAATCTCTTGAAAAGCTACATGCAAGCATAAAACAGTATGTGCGCGTCATTCGGTCCGGAGGCAAAAAAAAGGTGTTGTCGGAAGACATCGCCGTTGGTGATGTGGTGGATCTCATCGCCGGTGACCGTATTTCTGCAGATGGAAGATTGATTGTAGCGACCGATTTTTACGTCAATGAATCCACATTAACCGGTGAATGGCATGATGTTGAAAAAACAATTGATATCATTGCGAATGACGTGGTTATTCCTGATCAGAAAAATATGGTCTTTGCAGGGACGAATGTTACGCAAGGACATGCTGTATATGTGGTTACGGCCACGGCCACGGATTCTGAGATTGGAAAGATCTCTCATTTTGTGCAAAACACAAAACAAGCAAGAACGCCATTGCAAAAAAAATTTGCACATCTGTCCACAATAATTGGCACAGTGATCTTTGTGGCGATTGTGGCATTTTCTATTCTCGGTATTTGGCGAGGACAGACGGTTGAGGATATATTTATTTCAGCGACAGCACTGACGGTAAGCGCCATCCCGGAGGGTTTACTGCCGGCAGTAACGATCATTTTGATTTTTGGAATGCGACGTTTGGCAAGGCATCGTGCATTGGTACGAAAACTTAATGCGAGTGAAACGATGGGTGCGGTTACAACGATTTGTACGGATAAAACAGGTACACTTACAAAAGGCGAAATGGGTGTGAGTCATATCTTGACAGGTGCAAATGAATTATTGGATTTTGATCATAGCAGTATCACGACGCATGCAACACACAGAGATTTCACGGGACACATTAAGGCGCTAACGATCGCATCTGTCGTCAATGATGCATATGTAGAAAATTTGCAAGATGAGTTTTCGCAGTCGATCGTACATGGTCGTCCCACAGACAGAGCATTGCTCATGGCGGCAGTACAGGTTGGCATTGATGTGGATGCATTTCATCGTGAATACCCGTTGATCGATCAAGAGTTTTTTCGATCCGAGAGCAAATATGCCGTGCGTATCCATCAATGGGGAAAGGATAAAATAAAAATTATGGTACTGGGTGCACCGGAACAAGTGCTTATGATGGTGTCTTTTATCGATGTGCACGGTGTGCGTATGCCGTTCAATTCTGCGGAGGGGGATCGTTTGAAAGAAACATTTGAGGGTCTCACACAAAGAGGTTTGCGCGTTTTGGCGTGTAGTGAGCGTGTTTTGACAAATGAAACATATCATCGATTGTCAAAAAAAGAGAGGTATGAGGCGATGTCTCTCGTTGGTTTTGTCGCATTGAAAGATCCATTGCGTCATGATGTGGAAGAATCGCTTCATATTGCGGAAAGAGCAGGTATTCGCCTAGTCGTGATCACAGGAGATCATGCAGTTACTGCCAGGTCCGTAATGGCAGAATTGGGACATAATGTGTCGGATCAGGGTGTTTGTCTCGGGGCGGAGATCGATCATATGTCTGATGATCAGTTGCGCGAAAGGGTAAAATATACAAAGATCTTTGCGCGCGTTTTGCCGGAACATAAAATCAGGATCGTGCGCGCGTTGCAAAACAATGGAGAAGTAGTTGCAATGGTTGGCGATGGGATCAATGACGCTCCGGCAATCAAAGCGTCAAATGTTGGCATTAGCATCGGAGAGGGTGCGGATATTGCGAAGGAGGTGTCAGATATTGTTCTTTTGGACAGTAGTTTCACAACAATTATCAAAGCAGTCGAACAGGGGCGCGTGATCTACGAAAACATTCGCAGAGTCCTTATTTATCTTGTGGCGGATGATTTTTCAGAAATTTTTATCTTTTTTGTGGCAATGCTTTTTGGGTGGCCACTGCCTCTACTTCCGTTACAGGTTCTTTGGATCAATATGATCGAGGATAGTTTTCCCAATATTGCGTTGACAACGGAGTATGATAGTAAAAATCTGATGAATGAACCGCCACGCAACCCGAGCGAACCGATCATCTCTACCACATACAAAAAATTTATGGGAATTGTGTTTGTCGTCTCTGGATTGGCTGCGACGTTTGTATTTTGGTGTGTACGAGAAATTACACAGGATATTGATATGGCACGTACGGCGACGTTTGTTCTCATTGCTTTGGACTCATTGGTTTTTGTATATGTGATTAGAGGCATGCGACAATATATCATCAGGCGGGATATTTTTGATAATAAATATGTGAATTATTCTGTGCTGATGTCATTTGTGTTACTTGTTGCAGGACTGTATATACCGATCATTGCCCGATTTTTGGGCACAGTACCGCTTACGGGAGAATTGTGGCTTGCTGTCATTTTGATCACTATGATCGAAGTGGTGATTTTTGAGGCGAGTAAGGGCATTTTGTTTATACGTAGATCGCGTGCGGGATCGTAAGTTGTGTATAAATGCGGGCATCTTTCATTTTTCGAGGAAGACTGGTACAGTATGAGTGTAAATATTAGTGCATAAATCTTATGATTCTCAAAAATTTCAATATTTATTTCTTCTTGGCGTTGCTAATTGCTGGTTCGGTGGCAGGATTTCTTCTTGTCAAGCCGTTTCTTAGTGCGATCTTTATTGCGGCGCTTTTTGCTGTGATGTTCATTCGCCCGTATGACTATTTGGTAGAAAAAACCAATAGTCCGGCAATTTCATCTGCACTCATGTTGTGTGTTGTTGCTTTTGTGATCATTTTGCCGGTGATCTTTGTGTCAGGCTTGATCGTAAATGAAGTTTCTGATGTGATCAGAGATGGTGCGACAGAAAATTCTTCTACACAACAATCGATCCAAAAAGTTGTTGAAACGGTTTCTCATGTGCCATTTCTGAATTTATCTTTTGACCATTTGCGAGAATATGTTAGTGAACAGGAGGTATCAAATCTGGTAAAAAATGCATCAAATACAGTCGTTTCTTTTGTGCAAAAAACATATTTTGGCGTGGTTAACGGAGTGATCAACATATTCGTAATGTTTTTTACGCTTTTTTATTTTTTTATTGATGGGCGACGTTTCGTGCGATACGCGATGCAATTGAGTCCGTTGCAAGACAAACATGAAAAAGATCTCGTTCACGAGTTTATTTCTATGGCACGGGCAACGCTCAAAGGTACTGTTGTAATTGGCTGTATTCAGGGATCGATCGGTGGTGTGGCTTTTGCTATTGCCGGTATTGTGTCACCAGTCTTATGGACGGTTGTGATGGTTGTCTTTGCCATTATTCCCGCCGCCGGTGCCGGCGTTGTGATCTTTCCTACGGCGATCGTCATGTTGCTCTTGGGTCATGTATGGCAGGCAGTTTTTCTGGCGGTTGTGGGAACACTTGTGTCGATCATTGATAATATTTTGCGTCCAAAGCTCGTAGGAAATGATACGCAAATGCATAGTTTGGCGGTTCTTTTTGCGACACTTGGCGGATTGAAACTCTTTGGGTTTATCGGGTTTGTTGTCGGACCGATCATTGTGGCGCTCATGCTCGCCATGTGGAAAATCTATGCAACGGAGTTTAAAAAAGAGCTAGAGCGATTTAATGCGTAAAAGGCATGTATAACTTTTGGCAGCATCTTCCAGAGTATCTCAATCCGATCGCTTTTTCGATCGGCGGTTTTTCTGTTTTTTGGTACTCTTTGATGTGGCTTGTAGCTTTTGCAGTGTGTTATGTAGCGCTTGTATATCGCATCAAAAAAGGAGAAGGCACATATGACGTAGAGTTGATCCAAGATGTCATGGTCAATGCACTTTTTGGCGCTTTGATTGGCGGGAGGCTTGGGTATGTGATTTTTTATGATTTGCCGTATTATGTTGCACATCCATTATCAGTTGTTTCTCCTTATGACTTTTCTCTGGGCGAATGGGTGGGGATCTATGGCATGAGCTATCATGGCGGGCTGATCGGTGTTGTTCTCGTGATCTTTTATACTGCATACAAGAAAAAGGTTCATGCAATGCAGCTGTGCGATTTTATCGTACCGGTTGTCCCGCTTGGATACATGTTTGGACGATTGGGGAATTTTTTCAATCAGGAGCTCGTCGGTCGCATCACCACATCGCCCATAGGCATGTATTTTAACGGTGAAACGGTTTTGCGTCATCCATCGCAATTATATGAAGCGTTTTTTGAAGGGGTTATCCTATTTATCATACTGTGGCAGATGCGCAATAAGCGTTTTTCAATCGGGGTCATGAGCATGATCTATCTTATGCTTTACTCCGCATTTCGTTTCGTGATCGAATTTTATCGCGCACCGGATGCACAGTTGGGATTTGTCGTGGGAAATCTCACGATGGGGCAAGTATTGTCGGTATGTGTCATCGTCACAAGCGCCGGGTTTTTGGTTTATCATCGTTTGTATCACGATCAAAATGTGGCGTAATCCCCACATTATTTTTTGTCAGCAGTCTTTTGTGCTGTATAATACACATGAGGAAATGAAGATATATAGCATGTTGCCAAAATCCGCCTAGGGCGGGCTTCGCATATTCGCGCACGTTATACGCAATTCCAAAAATATTTTCTATTTAGTAGGAGTTTCCTGCCTGTCGGCAGACAGATGATAGACAATAAGGAAAATTTAAATTAGATTTTTTAAAAATTAAAATGGGAGCTTGCTATCGCTCAATTAAATAAATGAAAAATCAAACATCAATCACTTCAAATATTAAAGAAATTGAAAAATCTACAAAACTTTTCGTTCACTCTTATAAGATTATCACCAGAGGCGCTGATAGTTTAGTGATGGAAGTCAACAACAGGTGGATTTTTCGGTTTCCAAGACCATAGAATCAATAAAGAAGATGGAAAAGCGTTTGCGTTTTTTAAAATTATTTTCAGAAGTGTCTCCGCTAAAAATTCCTGTACCAAAATACATAGGTGAAAACTTTATCGCATACAAAAAAATTCCTGGAGTACCGTTCGCTCCAACAAACTTTAAAAAATTAACAATAAAAGAGAAGAAAAAAATTGCTTTTCAGATTGGAAAATTTTTGAAAGTACTACACAACTTCAAATGCAGACAATGTAATTATAATGCCAATTATTTGGTTTTGAAAAAAGGTGATTATCTCACCTGCTCAGAAACCATCACGAAGCACTTCAGTGCTAAAGAGCGGGAAAATTTTCAAATCAAACACATTGCCATCGAAAATAATCTTTCAAATTTCAAAAAGCCGACAACTATCATCCACGGCGATCTCTTTTTCAATAATATTTTATGGGATCCAAAAACCAAAAAGCTGACTGGCGTAATCGACTGGGCGGAATCTGGTCGCAGTATTCCGGCATTGGATTTTTTCATGCTGGCAGACTTCAACAATAATACCAATGATAAATTTTTAAAAGATATTTTAAAAAGTTACGGAGCGAAAGATGACAGATTGTTTAAGCAGATAAAAGGGCTTGCCATAATCGATCCGATGAATTGGTTTTGGGCATATTATAAAGAAAAGAATGCAAAAGGAATGGAAAAGATGATTAAAAAAATGAAGAGGATTTTACAATAAATAAAACGGCGCAACTGCGCATCATCCAGATACGTTGCATGAAATAAAATTCTTTCTTTTTAAAGTTGCTTTTTATAATAAGGAAAAATAAGTTTTTTTTATCTATTTATATAGGGACAGAAAAAATTCATTGATAACTTTTTGAATTTGTGTGTTTGACGGCGATTGGTTAATTGGATATAATTGGATGTAGTTAATATATCCAAATATTATGGCTAAACAAAGGCAAAAAAACAGCAATATCGCAGACAAATTCTCAAAACGTCTCAATAGCATCCCTGCTGAAATAATTTCAAAAATCGCCAAGATTGATGAGTTGAAAGGCAGTTGGGTGACTGGTGCTCAATTGAGCCCGCAGGTTCTGGGTCGCCTTAAACGGTCTGTTTTGATAACTTCAACTGGCGCATCAACGCGTATTGAGGGTGTGCAATTGACTGATGAAGATATTGAAAAGGTAATGAAGGGCATAAATATTCAAAAATTCGCTGACCGTGACACGCAAGAAGTCAAGGGATATTATGAGCTTTTGGAAAATATTTTTAATTCTTGGGAGCAATTGAAATTCAACGAGAATTCTATCAAGCACTTCCACAAAGAGCTTCTCAAATATTCAGACAAGGATCAGGGACATCTGGGGAATTATAAATTCGGTGAAAATAAGGTTGTGGCATATGACCAAGAAGGCAAGGAAGTCGGAGTTATCTTTAATCCAACGTCACCACATCTCACGCCAAAAGAGATGATAGAACTGGTGGAAACGACTAAGTTCTTGCTGGCTGATAGAAAATATCATCCTTTATTGGTAATTGCTAATTTTTTGGTTGAATTTTTGAAAATTCACCCTTTTCAAGATGGAAATGGAAGAATTTCAAGAGTCCTAACAAATCTGCTATTGCTTCAAAATGGGTATTTGTATATGCCATATGTTTCGCATGAAAAGCTGGTAGAGGATAACAAGACAGAATATTATCTAGCACTTAGGCGTAGTCAAAAAACTTTTCACACGAATAAGGAAGACATTACTCCATGGCTTGATTTCTTTTTTATGATTTTATTGAAACAGTCGCAATTAGCGATTGAATTGTTGTCAAAAGAAAACATTGAAAAATTGCTATCAGAAAAACAGCTTGCAGTTTGGAAGTTTTTTGAGCATGTTGAAATGGCTGGAACAGGGGAGATTGTCACTGGTACAAATATTCCAAGGCCGACAGTTAAACAAGCATTGGAAGTATTATTGAAACTTAAAAAAATTGAAAGGATTGGGCTTGGTAGGAGTGCGAGGTATAAGAAAGTTTAAAATTTGTACTGATGTGCGCAATAGAAAATAATTTATGGCGAATTTTAAGACGCATGTTGGGTGGGGTGTGATAATCGGTGTTTCAATGGTTGTTGTGGCATCGGTATACTCTTTAATTTCCGGTTGGACACCTCTCACTTTGATTTTTGTGGCAATTCTGATCGGGTCACTTTTGCCTGATATGGATCTGGATGAGGGTGTGCCATTTCAAATTCTTTTTGGGTTTCTCGGTGTTGCTTCGGCGGGGTATGTTTTTTATGATCTGTATGGCGGTGGACAGAGGGATGTCTTGATCCTCGCGTTAACTGCGGGTGCGACTTTTATCGGTGTACGGTTTGTGATCGGGGAGATCTTTATGCGATTTACGGATCATCGTGGGATATGGCATTCTGTTCCGGCGGTTGCGTTTGTGGGTTTGGCTACTGTGCGCATGATGCAATATTGTGATCCGCAGGGCGATGGAATTATGCATATGTATAGTAGTATTGCGCTGTCGATCGGATATCTCGGACATTTGGTTCTCGATGAGGTCTATGCATCTGTCAATCTTGCAGGACATTCACTTTTGCCGAAACGTTCACTCGGTAGTGCGTTAAAATTTTATTCACGATCAAAAGTGGCGACATTTTTGGTATATAGTGGCATCATTTATTTATTGCTTTTTGTGTAATGTATGGCTATAGGTTTTTTGTGTATAAAAATATTATTGCCTTTTCCAAGTAGTCGTTGCGATGTATCCTATATAATAGTGGTTAGTAAGTTGCGTGTGATCGTTATATGAAAAAAAAGAAGATCGTGACAATTGGCGGAGGGACGGGGTCTTTTGCGTTGCTCTCTGGACTCAAACAATATCAATATGATATTACGGCAATCGTGACTATGGCGGATGATGGTGGGTCAACGGGTGCGCTTCGTGATGAGTTGGGTGTATTGCCACCCGGTGATGTGCGTCAATGCCTTGTTGCCTTGGCAAATTCTTCCAGTGAATTGCGTGCACTGATGAATTATCGGTTTGAGACGGGAGGACTGGAAGGACATAGTTTTGGTAATCTTTTTCTCTCTGCGTTGGAAAAGATCAATGGCAGTTTTACGCGTGGTGTTGTGGAGGCGATCAAGATCCTCAATGTCAAAGGAAATGTGGTGCCGGTAAGTGAGGATGATATGCGCCTCAAGATCAAACTTAATGATGGGCGCGTGCTTGTGGGAGAAAAAGAATTGGATGATAATGCGGACATTCGTGATGTAGGCGTGTATGATGTTTCTCTCGCAAGATCTGTGCGAGCAAGTCATGGTGCCGTGCAGGCGATCAAAAAGGCGGATTATATTATCATCGGACCGGGAGATCATTATGGAAGTATCATGCCGAATTTGTTTGTGAATGGGATCAAAAATGCGATCAAAAAGGCACGAGCAAAAGTGATCTTTGTCGCTCCTCTCACGAACAAAAGAGGGCTCACGACAGGATATACCGTTGCACATTATATTGACAGTATCGAAAGCTCTATCGGCAAAGGACGCGTTGATTTTGCGGTGTATAATACAAAAAAACCGTTCAAGAATATTCTCGCACGTTATGAAAAGCAGGAAGGAAAGAATTCTCTCGTTGTATGCGATGCAATGATCGGGCAAACATACAAAATTGTGCGCGGGGATCTATTGCGCAAAGAACGTGTTATAAAATCCAAAGGTGATACATTGGCACATACGCGCGCATTTATCCGTCACGACAGTGAGAAGCTTGCGCGCGCGATCACACTTATCACGGAGTATGATGATTTTCGATCGTTTAGCATCTCGTAATCTTTGTGGTATAATACAAGTATCTTTATATAAAAATAAACATTAAATAATCATATGAAAAGAAATATTTTGATAATCATATTTGCCGCTGTTCTTTTGCCTGTATGGAGTGCATACGCGCAAAGTGATGTGACAGAACAGGCTGTAGCAGATGAGCAGGCAACAGAAATGACGGTGATTGCGGAAGTAGATATTCACGATGCGCATCTCATCGAGCAAAAAGGACACAATCTTGCGATCGATTTTACGTTTGATAACGGGAACGGCGCACAATCAGATATTCGATATGCTGTGCGATTGGTAAAAAATGATCCTAAGCTCGGACAATCGATCGTTTTTCAAAAGATCTATGACGAAGCAGTGACGCTTGCTGAAAATTCATTTCTTTATAAAGAGATCTCGTGCGATATTCCCGCGTATTTGTCGGGTACGTATGATGTGTGGATCATTG
Organism: Parcubacteria group bacterium; assembly: GCA_041660065.1. Lineage (NCBI taxonomy): Bacteria > Parcubacteria group bacterium. The sequence goes on from JBAZXC010000009.1 coordinate 37,787, forward strand.
CTCAAAATGGATCCGGTTTGCCACTCGCAAGTGGTATACTGGGGGCGATCACTTTATATGGGGACAATTCTCCATACATCACGATCGACGATGCAACATGTCAGTTCTTTATAAAAGATCTGCCGGAAAATTATACCTTGGACCAAGGTGTGGATGTGGCACAAAATGAAGTTCTAGTGCTTTCGTGTGAAACAAAAAATACATTCAATGAAAAAATGACAGTGCAACCATTTGTGCAAACGTACATGCGATCACTTTTTGGTGAAAAGGTGGATGCAAAAGCAGTGTCACAAATGATCGAAATTGCTCCACGAGAAAAAAAAGAGATCACCGTTGAAATTCCCAAACAACAAAAGCCGCAGGCATATAGTATTGCTGTGACACTGCAAAACAGTGAGAAAAAGGATATCTCGAGCACGGTTTATGCGCACTATGTTGTGCGTGGCAACAATGCAAGTATTTCCAATCTCCAATTAGATAAGAGTGTATATACCGCCGGAGAAATGATCACGGCAAAATTCATCGCAACGCCGTCTGCTGATCGGTTTTTTGGTGCGCGCGGAGAGGGTTCAAAAGATGGAAGTCTATATTACAATATGACGATCACAGATAGTAATAATAAGGAGTGCATCAAGCCAATTGCCCGTACAGATCTAAGTCAGGAAGGTATTACAACAACGGTTACGCAAAAAAGTTTGATCGCATGTAAAGAGCCTATGGTTATGTTGTCGCTTGAAGACGAGCAAGGAACAATTCTTGCAAAAAAGACATACAATTTTGTACCAACAAAGACAGGGGAAGAATCTCAAAGCATCGCGCAAGAAGGTGATAAGGATCGTTTTGGATTGGTAGCATGGATTGTAATTGGTGTGATCACAGCTTTTGCCTTGTTGGTCATCATTGGATATAAATACAAAGAACGAAGTACAAAAATCCTCGTATTCCTTCTTCTGAGCGGAGGATTGTTCTTTGGCGTACTGGATGCGCGCGCATTGACGCTTGAGGCGCATATTGCACAGGATTGGGGATCATATGCTGCTTGTGATTTTAATTTGAGCAGGAGTACCGTATCACGTGGCGAAAGATTCTGGGGTACGTCATCAGGATGTCATGTAGTATATTGTGGCAATAAGGCAAAAATGAAGGCACATATCAACAGTGCCGAAGTGGCTTCGTGGGAACTCACAAGAAACAAAACGAAATGGTATTATGATGAAAGCATTTCAAGCAGTAATGTATTAATTACTGCAGGCAATGAGTGTGGTAGATATTTTGTCCCTGTGGATGTACAGTTTTGGCATTACTACGACAATATAAGGACATGGAGAACTACTTTGACGAGAGGATCTTTGCCCTATCGTGTTGTAAATTGTGATACGGTGGATGGAGAACTTGGCGTTTCTACATCCGGGTGTGCAGATGGAGTGACACGGTCCGGTCAAGTCAATCTGAGTGTAACAAATATTACGGGAGTAGGATCCGGTACGGTGCAATATCGTTATAAATGTGGCACGCAAGCATGGACCGGTTGGACGACCACGTCGACATATACATGTTCTTTTCTTGATGCCGGCGCAAAGACAGTCTATGCGGAGATCAATCGCGGAAGCGCAACTGTACAAAAATCGGCACTTGTGACTATTGTGCAGTGTCCGATCGATGGTGCATGCAATTCAGATGCAACAGGTACTTATACGATCAGTGAAACAGCATTCCGCGGATCATTATGCTCATCCGGCACGCCGACAGTAACGCCAGCATTCCCGACATATGGTCAAACAGTCACATGGGGATGCAGTGGACTCAATGGTGGCACATCAACATCACCCACAGCCTGCACTGCAACCCGCGAAAGACCCACGCCATCCTGCGGAACAGCCAACGGCGTCACAGCAGATTCTATGCCACCATTAAGTGGATATACACTCTGTGGCACAGATTCTACACCAAGTACAGTCACATTTGACACAGCTGGCAATTGGCACTGGACATGTACACACACCAGTCCGGCAGCGATCCCTCAATCGGTAGACTGTCAAGCGCCATCATGCCTCGCAACTATGCCGGTCGATCTCCAACCATACGTGTACTTCGGCTCTGACGGCACGCCAAATGATGCAACAGCAACCGTCACCTGTCCAAATGTCTGCTGTATCATTAACAGTGGCAATGGTGCAGTAACTGTATGCAACGGTGATGCCACGCCGGGCATGATCCCCGTATTCCCGGGAAGCCATTCCTATCCTGCAGAATGTTGGTTTGACGATGACCATGATCGTACAAATGACGGCATTGATGAACCAAAAGTCTCATACAATCCGGGTCGCACGATCAGCACGATGTGCACTGCACGCTCTTGCAACAGTCAGGGCACCTGTCAATCAACACCAGAAGTCACAAACAGTGCTGACAGTTGTACAAGCACATGCAATTCTGATGCAG
>JBAZXC010000010.1 GCA_041660065.1 Parcubacteria group bacterium
CCCATAGGTTGTTCCTGATGAGTTGGTGACTTTTGCGCGTACGAAGTATTGTGTGTTTGGGGTGAGGTTTGTCATTGTGCAAGAGTATTGACCTGTGCTTCCTGTGCCTGCGGTGCATTCTTCTGCAGTGTCATAGTCATTACTGGTGGTTGTGTATTGAATGAAGCGTTCCGGGTTTTCTCCACCGGTTGCTGTGACGGTGCCATTGCCTTGGGCTGTGGTTGTTTGGATGATTGTTGTTGCTTGCGTGGTTGCTGTGGGATTGGCGACGAGTGTTGTGAAACTTAATTCACTGCCGTAGGATGTGCCTGCGGAGTTTGTGGCTTTGGCTCTTGTATAGTAGGTGATATTTGGATTTAAATTTGTGATGTCGCATGCATAATCACCTGTGCCTCCTGTGCCTGCGGTGCAACTGTCGGTGTACGTTTCACTTACTGTACCCCATTCTATAAAACGTTCCGGGTTCTCTCCGCCTGTATCTGTGATCGTACCATGACCGATGGCACTACTTGTTGTAATGACTGATGGGGCTACGGTCGTTGTGTCCGGTGTGTCGATGAGTGTGGTGAATTGTGTTTCTTCTCCGTAGGTTGTACCTGCGGAGTTGGTAGCTTTGGCTCGTGCGAAGTATTGTGTGTTTGGTTGCAGGTTGGTGAGATTGCAGGAATAGGTTCCTGTGCCTCCAACACTTGCACTGCATGAACCTGTGGTATAGACATTGGTTTCTGTGCCCCATTCGATCTCTCTTGTGGGGTTTTCTCCGCCGGTGTATGTAATGGTTGCGTTACCCGTTGCGGAACTGATGGTGATGTTTGATGTAGACTGAGTTGTTACGGTTGGTAATGCAACAAGAGTGGTGAATGATGTTTCTCCGCCATAACTTGTTCCTGCACTATTGGTAGCTTTTGCGCGAACGTAGTATGTGGTATTTGGAGAGAGACTTGTGATACTGCATGAGTATGGGCCTGTACTTCCTGTGCCTGCGGTACAGCTATTTGTATATATACCACTGGTTGTGCCCCATTCGATGTCTCTCGTGGGATTATTTCCGCCTGTTGCTGTGATCGTACCGTTACCTATTGCTCCTGTTGATGTAATACTGGTTGTGGATTGGGTGGTGACGGTTGGTGCTACAACGACGACAAAACTAGTTTCGCTTCCATAGGTCGTTCCAGCAGTATTTACAACCTTTGCCCTGACATAATATGTCGTACCAACAGAAAGACCCGTCATACTACATGAATATGCGCCCATCCCGCCTATGCCAGCATTACAAGAATTAGGATATGACCCACTGGTGGTGCCCCACTCGATATATCTGGTAGGATTGTTCCCTCCTGTGTCAGTGACTGTTCCATTGCCCACGGCTGTTGTTGACGTGATGGAGGTGACTGCATCGGTCGTAACCACTGGGGTCGTGATACCTTTTATGCAACGGACTGATTCACCTTGCGCACGGTTAGTATAATTTGCAGGAAACACGCTTGTTCCGGTAATCTGTACGAAATAGGCATAGATACTATATGGAGTGCTTGACCAATAATAACCATTGCCGCCCACAAAATACACTGATGCAGTGTCATAAGCACGAGCTCCTGCCGCTGGTATTTTTAAGGCTGAAGCGGCAGCCGTTGCAGTATTTGTTATGCCGGAAGCACTGATCAATGTCGCCCACTCTGACTGCGTCGGAATGCGAAAACCTGCCGGACATGGATTATTGATGCCATATGTGCCTTGCCAGAGATTGGCATATTGAGGGGAGCGCCAATCATAAGGAGAAGATGTTGCCTTGATAAAAAGGCCATGTCCAGGAGTATTAGTACCGCTAAGAGTCGTAGTGGTGCCACTGGACGTGACTTGATGATTGTCATCACTTCTGCCCCACTGGAAAAGCCATCCGTTGCCGCTAACTGCTAAAGCGCCCAGATTCCGATCAAGCCAGCATTTTCCATCAGCGCCCGTAACTGAACCATACGTAAGACCTCCTCTTGTCACTGTTGACCCACAGACAAAATCCGCACGCACGGCGTGATATGACCCAAGTAAAAATAAGACGATAAAAATAAAAATTATATTTTGTATTTTGTTCATATATTTTTGTTTTTCTTCTTTTTACAGTATAACACGAACATTAATTTTTGCGCAAATTTTTTTTCACGCGAAAGGTGGGGCCATATGGAAAAATTACAAAAAATCTACTTACTTTATCAAATTTCATGGGATAATCTACACAATCACACCGCCACCGAGGCACTTTTTATCATCATAAAACACGGCATATTGTCCCGGGGTGATCCCTTGATCTTTTTGTGTGAGTTGCACATGTGCCGCATTTTCTCCCGTAGCAATGACACTGCACTCATAAAAGACCTCACTGTGACGCAATTTCACACGTAGATCTTTTTTTTGGGGTCCACCACTGATCCAATTGATCCCTTGCACATCACACTGATCTTTGCGTTGATCTGCGCCTGTATATCCATGCGTTACATAGACGATATTTTTGCTCACATCTTTATCACACACATACCACGGACCGTTGTCAATCTCAATGCCGCGCCTTTGCCCGATGGTGTAGAAATAAAACCCCTCATGTGTTCCGAGTTCCTTCCCCGTTTCTTTTTCTACAAATACCCCTGACTGCACACCGAGATGCGCTTTGACAAAATCATGAAACGAGATCTTCCCCAAAAAACAAATACCTTGCGAATCTTTGCGCTTTGCCGTTGCAAGATCGTACTTTTCTGCATATGCACGCACGTCACTTTTTTGCATATGCCCGATCGGGAAAAGTGCGCGCTGTAATTGCTCTTGGCGCATCAAAGCGAGAAAGTATGTCTGATCCTTCACGGGATCAGGCGCGCACATGAGATCAACCAATCCATCTTTTCTTTCTACAACTTGCGCATAATGCCCTGTCGCGATCTTATCAAAGTCTCTGCCATATTTTTCATAAAATGCACCGAACTTCACTTCACGATTACACAGCATGTCCGGATTTGGCGTAAGACCTTGCCTCACTGCATCAATTGTATAGCGCACCACAGACTCATGATATTCTTTTTGTAGTGGCACAACATGAAGCGGTACAGCACACTGCTTACAAACTTTTTCTGCAAAACGCAGATCTTCTTCCCATGGGCACACACCCAGAAAAGACATCTCATCTTCCAACCAGATCTTGAGATAAAATGCATCAACTTCGTATCCTTGTTGCGTTAGCATATGCAACGCAACAGAGCTATCAACCCCACCGCTGACCAATACAGCAATTTTCATACGCACTTCAATTAAATATGGCTTGCGCCTATCGTGGAATAGTTATTTCCCCAAAAGAGCATCGAGTAATGATTCATCCAAAAGAAACTTCCACAAAAAAGCGAGAATAACCACGTAAATCACCCCATAGATCGATGCTTTGATCAAAAATCTTTTTATATCTATTTTCATAATGAATGATTGTGTAAAAATGTATTAACGATCTTCTCCACCTCTCGTGCATCACGTGCCTCCATCAGCTCTGCGCGCAGTTCCCCCGCAAAAGGAAAGCCGTTTGCATATGCTTTGTAATGCTTCTTCATTATGGCAAAATTTTTCACTCCTGTAAAAAGTTCTTCAAATAATTGCGTATGCTCGACCATTCCATGTAATTTTTGCGCTACAGAAATAGCAGGTGCCGGATCGGCAAAAAACCACGGATTGCCAAAAACCCCGCGACCGATCATCACACCATCACACCCGGTTTCTTTCACACGTTTTTTCCCCTCTGCAATTGTGTGCACGTCCCCATTGCCCAATACCAACATCTCCGGACGTAAACCATCACGCATCGCGACAATGCGTGGCATCACATCCCAATGCGCCACCGTCTTGCTCATTTCGCGCTGTGTCCGCAGATGCACCGTCACAGCAGAAATTTCCTGCGCAAAAATATGTGGCAACCATGTGTCGATCTCTTCTTTTTTGAAACCGATCCGCGTCTTTACACTTACCGGCATATCACCCGCGCCGGAAAGTGTCGCGGAAATAATATCGCACGCACGATCAGACGCACAGATCAATGCCGCACCCGCACCCTGCTTGATGATATTTTTTTCCGGACAACCCATATTGATATCAATTCCGTCAAATCCAAGTTCGTGACATAACTCAGCCGCTTTTTCAAAATTTTTGGGTTCAACGCCAAATACCTGCGCAACAATCGGATGTTCACTATCATCAAACCACAAGTGATGCATGAGTTTTTCGCGTCCATCCGGATGCGCCAGACCATCCACACTTACAAATTCAGTAAATATCACATCCGGTCGACTATATTTTGCGATCATACGACGAAAAGCCGCATCCGTTACGTCATACATCGGTGCAAGTGCAAAAAAAGGTCGCTCCAATTGTGTCCAAAATCCTTTCATGCTGTTTTTAGCGTAAATTCATCACTACATATATGTACACTATATCACACTTTTTTTCAAGCATTTGCATAAGAGAAAATGAAGCGAGTACTTGACAAAAACTCTTTTTTGATATATAATCTTTCCATAAGTTGTACCTTGATTATTAACCCAAAAAATAACATGGAGGTGTTATGGGAGAGTACAAAGGCAGTTTATCCCTTTTTTACAAAAAGGGACTTTTACACGCTGTTATGGTAATGGATGTGTCTAATGATGCTATTGAGAATGTCTTAAAAGAAGTTTTTAATAAGTCATTTCTCCAAGAAAAATCTGGCAAACATCGACTGTTTATGCCTGATGGCATTGTTCGATTTACTTCAACAATGCGCGCAAACATCGTAGATCAATTGCAAGCTGTAACTGGGATAAATCAAAAAGATATCCTTTGTCTCATTGATGAAAATGAGCGGTTTCAGCCCAAGCGTTCTGCAATACTTCGAGATTTGGTGCCATGTCTCAAAAAAGAGCTGTCCGAATGCAATCAAACGATTGTGGATACCCAGGCTGAGATTGGCGTATGCATCACCTCAGCAGAACCAAATGAGCAATCGAAACTTCAAGAACTTCGCATTGCGTCATCAGAACGCAACAACAAAGCCGCAAAGAAGACGCAAAAAATATGCGCTACACTGCGAAGAGTTGACATCGGGATATTCGGTACATGTCTCGATTGTGATAACGAGATTGACATTTATCGCCTCGTTGCTCACCCTACGGCAACTCTCTGCATTGAATGCAGAGAAAAGCAGGGGGATTAATACTCTCCACAAAAACCCGACACAGAATCGCTATTCTTGTGCCGGGTTTCTTTTTGTGCAATAACGTCAATTGTTGTTATACTGTATCCATATCACATACATTATTATATTTATGATCACCATCGATACACCCATCACCGAACTTCCCCGCGTTTCCCTTACTCATGCCAAAAAACTTGAGAAGCTTTCCATTTTTACCGTCAAAGATCTCCTTTTGCATTTTCCGTCACGCTATGAGGATTTCGCCACGACATTTCCAATCGCCGAACTCTCTGCAGATTCCAATGCAACCGTCGTCGGCGAAATTTCGCATGTCAAAACCAATCATATCTACAAACGCCATCTTACTGTCACGTCCGCAACAATTTCCGACAACACCGGCAGTGCATCCCTCGTATGGTTCAACCAACCCTTTATCGAAAAATCTTTGTCCGAAGGAAAAAAATATCGTGTGAGCGGCAAAGTCATTCATAATGACAAAAGCGGTTTACATTTTAGTGCGCCTAATATCGAACGCGAAGAGCGCCTACCCACAAGCACGGGTCGCCTTGTGCCCATTTATCCCGAGACCGCCGGCATCACATCCAAGTGGTTGCGCTGGCAGATCGCCATGATCGTAGAGAAAAAAATCCTTCCTGATGAAACATTGCCTTTCAAAATTCTCTCCGAACTCTCTCTCCCGACGATCAAAACCGCCCTCAAACTCATTCACTTCCCCAAAACTGTCGAAGAAGCAACTTACGCGCACAAACGATTCATTTTTGAAGAGATGCTCATCCTCCAACTCATCACATTGCGTACGCGCGCGCAACTCACACGTGAAAAAGCGCTATCGATCCCCTTTGATGAAAAATTGATTCAGCAGTTTGTCGCATCCCTCCCTTTTACACCGACCGATGCACAGAGAAAATGTGCTTTTCAGATCCTCACCGATATGACAAAGTCAACACCGATGAACCGCCTCCTGAACGGTGATGTCGGTGCCGGTAAAACGGTGGTCGCCGCAATTGCTGCGCTACAATGCGCTTCTGCAGGTCATCAAGTTGCAATTCTCGCTCCTACAGAAATTCTGGCACGACAACACTTTGCCACCCTACTGACATTTTTTGAGAAATATAATTTTTCTATCGGACTTCTGACCGGCGCGTACAAAATGCACGGGACACATCCTGCCCTCATACAAGATCTCACCAGACCGCGTATACTTGATCAGATCAAAAAAGGTGAGATCAAAATCATCGTTGGCACACATGCCGTGATCCAAGAAGATGTCCAGTTCAAAGATCTCGCGCTTATCATCATCGATGAACAACATCGTTTTGGCGTCGCGCAACGTGCCAAATTATCACAAAAAAGTATCGAGAGTCATGACGGCAACAAAAAAAGCGTGCCTCACTTCCTCACCATGACGGCAACACCCATCCCCCGCACATTTGCCTTGGCACTTTTTGGCGATTTGCATGTATCCCTTTTGGACGAGAAACCTCTCGAGAGGAAAGAGATCAAAACATCCGTTGTGTCACCGGACAGGAGGGACATCGTCTACGGATTTATCAAGAAAGAGATCGCAGCCGGCAGACAGGCATATATTATTCTCCCGCTCGTCGAAGAATCCGATGCACTCAAAGATATCAGAGCCGCTAAAGAAGAATATGACTTACTTTCTCGCACAGTCTTCACAGATTACTCTCTCGGTCTCATGCATGGACGTCTCAAAGTCAAAGAAAAAGAAAAGCTTATGACAGATTTTAAAAATAAAAAGATCGATATCCTCATCTCCACATCTGTCGTTGAAGTTGGTGTCGATGTGCCAAATGCAACAGTGATGATCATCGAGAATGCAGAACGATTTGGTCTCTCGCAGCTTCATCAATTTCGCGGACGTATCGGTCGCAGTGCGCATCAGTCATATTGTTTCCTTTTTTCTGAACAATTTTACAGCCAGAGACTGAAAGCACTTGAGAGATATACCGACGGATTTAAGTTGGCAGAGATCGATCTCAAACTGCGCGGACCGGGGGAATTTCTCGGATCACAACAAAGCGGTCTGCCGGACGGCGCAATGCAAAACATCTCCAATATCACACTCGTCAATTTGACCAGAAAGTACGCCAAAGAAATCCTTACTACCGATCCCCTTTTCAAGAAGCACCCGCAGTTGCGCGACACGGTCGATCGCTACTATGCACATATTCACATGGAGTGATATTTCTCAATAACGGCATAATATGTTGCAAGCAATTTTTTTGCGCAGACTGTAGCGGTATATTTTTCCCTTGCAATACGCGCCGCATTGCGTCCCATTCGATCACGTAATTCTGCATCATCGATCATTCTTTGTATTGCATCCACAAAACTATGGTCTTCTTTTGTTTCCAAACCATTGATCTCATGCTCTACGAGATCTTTTACACCATTCACACCTACGGCAATGATTGGTTTACCCACATACATGTTTTCTGTCACGATCGTCCCCTGTGTCTCCGACGTGGACGCATAGACAAAAATATCCCCCGCAGCCAAATAATCCTTCACATCACTGCGCTGTACAACACCTGCAAATATTACTCGTTCACTGACTTTTTTTTGCACAAAAATATCCTGCATCTCATCAAGCAGATCGCCTTCTCCCGCACAGAGAAATTTCACATGTGGATTTTTTTGCAAGATTTCTGCGACACTCTGCGCCAAAAAGACCACGTTCTTTTCTTCTGTCAAACGCGACACTGTTACTAACACGAGATCTTTTTTTGTATAATGATATTTCTCCCGTATTTTTTCACCCTGAGGATCCGCAAACAGTTCTTCATCAACTCCTGATGGGATGATGCTTATACGATCATGCACCACGCCAAAATCTCTAATCGCACGATAAATTATTGGAGTTGGCACGATCACATGGTCACATGCATTCGCATAAGACACCGCGTTGTGTATAGCAACCTTCCCCGATACATGTTGTGGGACAAAAGGCATGTAGTGTGTATATAGATCATACAGTGTGTGCCATGTAAAGATCAGTGGCACATTTTTCTTTTTTGCCCATTTTCTTGCCGTTGATCCCAAAAGAATCGGGTGTTGGGCATGCACAATATCGATTTGCAGTTTTTCAAGCACAGCATCGATCTTTGGCGCATATGGCACAACCAAAGAAAAATCCACTTTTGTCGGCACGTCGATGGATGGATAGCGAAAAACATTTTTTTCCTCTTTTTGTACCACCGCACCACCCTTCCATTGCGGCGCAAATATATACACCACATGCCCATCCGTGATCAACTTCTGTCGAAAGCTTTCTATGGACGCACTCACACCATACGGATTGGGAAGATAATTGTTTGTAAAGATCGCAATATGCAGTTTTTCTCCCGTTTTTCCCATAATGAATTTCTGCCTGGATTTAACAGTTTATTGTTCTGACCGTTTCACAAAACGCACCACATCCTGAAACACATCTTTGTGCTTTCCATTGCCCATAAAATTATGACTTGCTTTTTTGATCAATCGCTTCTCTTTGACAGCTGACCCGATCTTGTTGAAAATTTTGTGAATACTCCCACGTGCCACAAGGTGATCATGCGCCGGCTGGATGAGGAAGACCGGTTGCGTGATCTGCTCAATATTATACAAAGAGTTTTTGATCGTCTTGTATGCCTCAAACGCACTACTGATCGGATATTTTTGATAAGAGATCAATTGCGTGATGCTTGGCTGAGCTTGAATGCCCCGCGGATAATATTTCTTTTTGTATGAAAAAATCCATTGCGTCATGTGCGCCATCACCATGCCAATTTTTTCATAACGCATTTTGTACGGCGTACTCATCAAAATGAGACCGCTTACATCCGTATTCTTTTTTGCAACATGTAGCGCGAGATTGCCACCCATCGACATGCCGCCGACATATACACGCGCATATTGCTTGCGCAAACGCTTATACGCTTTATCCACATCACTCACCCATTGCTCCCACGTCACATTTTCCAGATCCTGCGGACGCGTCCCATGCCCTGAAAGAAGCGGTGCATCCACTGCGATCCCCTCCGATTGCAATTCCTCTCCAAGCACCCGCATCTCATATGGTGTTGATGTCCACCCATGAATCAACAAAACACACACATCCCTCTCACCCTTAAAGTGAAAAGGCTTGTTGACCACATTGATATCCATGTGATATCTCTGCAACATGTTCTCGGGGATTTTTTTACGTTTGGCGATCTTATGTAATTTCAATATATGCTCTGTCATGGATCATTTTCAACACTAAAAAAGGGTGCGAACCCCTGTGTCATCTATTGTACCGCCATCTGTCGATTTGGCAATATGCACATAAAAAATCCCGCCGTTATTTACAACTGGCGGGATTCCACGACATTCATGCAATGGACTCAAGGAACTTCTTGATCTGTGCTCTGATCCACATTTCATTCCAATACAGCACCGCCGCAAGACATACGGCGAGAAATGCAAACCATCCACTGCTGAACGCAAAAAGATGTTGTACGATCACAAGTGGGACTGTAGTGATCAACATCGCCACAAAGGCAATTGGCAGTGCCAGGATCACAGAAGCACCCCCATCTCTGCAATTACATTGATGTTCCGGTCTCGTGATCAGGTACAAAAAAGTTATAAACCATACTACTGCTACAACGCTCCCTGTGATAATGTCCATAGATCACCTCTTGTGAATGAAATGTTTTTTGGGAAATAACTACTAACTTTTCATTATACATCATTTTTATCATTATGTCAATCCATCATTTTTTCTCTCTTTTTCATTCTTTTGCTCCGCAACAGTTAAATAATGATCGATATTTGCCGCTGTGATCTCATCCGGTGCAAGTGTGGTATTGTGTCGCAACCGTGCCATGACGCTTTTCTCGATCTTACTGCTGTCTTGCACACTCTGCACAATACGATGCAGTTGCGAACTCTCATCATCAATTGTCCCTGAAGGATATACCGTATCAAATTCTCCGGAAACATATGTGATCGGCGCAGAAATGTTGTTCAATTTTTTCACCAAGTGTCCGTGCGTTAGCTTTTCCGCTTCTGCCAAGCGCTGTCCTATGCGCTCTTTGTCAAACGGACTCTTTGGACGATCAATGTGTGCATACAAACCAGTTTCATAGTCTTTCTCTCCCGCAAAAAACATGCGTGCATTGTATTCCATGGTTGCATGCGCACCCGATGCCAGAAATGTTGTTGCGAGCTTTATGGGACTTTCTTCTTTATTCACACCGGCAGGATTAAGCAATGTGAGACTGGAAACATTTTTTGGATATTTTTCCGCCACAGACGCCATCACCTCACTTCCCATCGAATGCCCGATCACATGCGCCTTCTTGCCCTGCAAAACACGATCAATAACTTGCTGTACAACCTGCGCCTCATGCTCAAAATGATCATTTTTATAATATTCTTGTGACGGATCACTGGAATTGCCGTATCCCGGAAGTGATAGAAGTATCACTCTCCGCCCCTCGCACGCGAGGGAAAAACCCAACTCCGCAATACCTTCCCAACCAGAACCAAAGCCGGGTAAAAGCACCACGGGATCGCCATCACGGTTTTCCTTTTCTGCAACAGAAAGTTCACGATAATCAATGGATAATTTTTCCCCGTTTATCTCTATATCCATTGATCGCTTATTCTCCAATTGTTCTCCGACCTCCGGAATATATTTTTCTCGCTCTGAAAAAACTTCTATAATTTTTTTCGGCTTCTCCGCTGCATTATTTTGCACAAGCTTTTTTTCAAACATATGTTTGATCTATTTAATAATTATTTTATAACATCCTCAAATATTTCTTCTCTGTTTTTCTGGCACATCTACGCCCATATTCATCTTCCGCCAATTCCCAATTTGCCAAAGGAAGTCTCTAAATTTCAAGTGATGAGAGTGTCGAACTTTGACTTTTGGATCATGAATGATCTCATATCCCAAATTCATAAAATGTAATGCCCAATCCGAATCCTCGCCACCCCAACCTCCATTGATATTTTCATTAAATCTATATTGCCTCCACAGATCCTTTCTAATGATCGCATTTGTTGTCCCCAAAAGCCCCACTCTATTTTTTCGCACTCTATATTTCACCATGCCAATGGTATAACCAGAGATATTGTAAAGAATTTTGTCCGTAAAAGTGCCATCTTCATGAGCTATGACAGACGAGTAGACGCCTGCAACTTTTTTATCCTCAAAATTTTTCAATCCCTCTTCCAAAAATTTTTTTGAAATAGGAATGGAATGCCCATTAAGATAAACGAGATATTTTCCCCGCGCATACTCAGCACCAAGATTACACGAGTACGGATGTGAAAATCGACCTTCTGGAATAGCAATCACTTTGCAATGATGTTTTTTTGCAATGTTCAATGTTTCGTCGCACGAATGATCATCAATAATAATAATTTCAAAATCCTGATATGTCTGTTGTTCAAGCATTATCAAAACGTTCTCCAAATATTCTTTTTCATTTTTTGTTCTAATAATAACACTCGTTTCCATATCATTATTTTACAACATCCTCAAATATTTCTTCCGTTTCATGTTTTTTGAAGAGATTGACTGCTGTAAACACAATGACCGCAACACTCAAAACGACCCAGCCTGCATATGTAATATACTGTTCGATCTGCTCATAAAGATACCCAAAGAAATATCCCATGATCACCAAAAACCCGCTCCACAAGATTCCGCCATAAAAAGAAAACTTCACAAAACGACCCAGTGACATCTTCACGATACCTGCAGCTACAAATGTTGCCCAGCACAACCCCGTTGTAGCCTTCACCATAAAGATCGTTTTGCCACCATGTGAAACAAAGAACTTTTCCAAACGCAAAACCAGCTTGCGCGTAATGCCAATATATTTTCCTACACGATTTACAAACGTCATACCCCATTTATAACCCGCGCCATAAAAGAGCAAATCTCCGATCATGTCCCCAATAATTGATAATGCCAAAACGACCCACACATTCAGCAAGCCAAGCGATGCCATAAATGCACCAATGATCGTCACGATCGGCCCCTCGATGATCATCAATGGTAGTAGGATTAGATATCCATAATCTGAAATAAATTGCATTATTGCTAGCTCATTCATGTTATTCTTGCAAAAAAATCGTATTTCAATTATATCATACCGTCCAAATAACGCATGTGTTTCTTTCTCATATCCGCAATACGCGATATAATAAAACGAAATGATATGAAAAAACTATTTGAAAACATTTCACCGCGAGAATATGCCAACGAACATCAGGAATCCGATGCGGAAAATATCAATCTTGGGCGTCGCAACTTCATACGAGGAACGGTGGCACTTGGCGCACTCGGATTGATCGCGGGCAATCCCATCACCAAACAACTGCTCAAACATGCAGCTGACACAAAAAATGATGAGCCCGCTCCTCAATTAGAACTTTCTGATGCTACAGAAAAACTCCGCGAGCAGTTGCACGAATCAGCAAATCAACAAGAGATCCGCACAAAAAATCATGACGTAATCGGCAAAACATTTCGCCAGCAGATCGAAACGCAGGATCATATCACCCTTGATGCGTCCACGCGAAAAGCGATCTATCGATCCTTTCTCGATCAATATAAACCGGGTGGCGAAAATTATCAGACCGGTCTTATCGCAGGCTTGCAACGGATGCAACCGTATTTTGCAGATATTTACGCAGCCTTTAAAAAATATGACAACATGCCGGAAGAACTCATGTATCTCGCAATTGCAGAGTCACATTTCAAGTTTGATGATGTCTCCAATGCCGGCGCTGTCGGACCATATCAAATCACAGAAAATACCGCCAAATTGTATGGTCTGATCGTAAACAACAATTATGACGAGAGACGTGATCCGGTCAAAAGTGCGGAATTATGCGCTAGACATTTGCAGGATAATCGCAAAAAATTCGGTGATGATTGGTCGATCAATCTCATGGATTATAACGGCGGTCACACAAAGCGCTATGAAAAAAACATCATCGAATCCGAAAAAGTCGCCCAAACAAAGGAGCGTTTTACACACGATCTAAACCCCGGTGAAACACTCACGGAACTCGCAATCGCATACAACACATCGGTTACACTCCTCAAAAATATCAACCAACTCAAAGACAGTGAGGTGCGAACACTTCATCCGCCACGAAAGATCAAAATTCCGCAAGCACGTCAAGCAATTACCATGGACGATTTCAACGCATGGTTGCAAGAACAAATCAATGCCACCATACAAAAAACACTGTATGATCTGAAACATAAAGTAAAACCGGGAGAAACACTTAATGAAATTGCGCAAAAATATCATACCGATCCAAACATTCTCGCGCTAAAAAATAATATCTCCAATCCAAAAAGCATTGTCAGTGGCACTGAACTCACCATACCCACACCCAAAGAAAAACGAACGGAAATATTGCTTAATGTCTTAGAGTCCTACAAGGAAAACTTCAATTATCCGGAACGGTTTTATGCCATTCGCGACGTGATCGTATCAGAGAACTTGCAGGAGAAGATGATGCGTGCTGATACAAAAAAATATCATCAAATCACAATCCCAAAAACGAGTATGAAAGAATTGTCCTACACTGTCCCCCGCGGAGGAAGCATTAACGGCGCTTTAAAATATTTCCAGAATGAACTAACGAAAGTATCCAGTAATATATCGCCTGCCACCCTCAAGGGGATGCTTTGCAATACAAACAAAATAACAGATATCCACAAAATCTCTGCTGGAAAAACACTTACATTAAATGCTCCGATCAACACACCGCCATCTCTGCGAGAATTTGCATCAGCACGCAACATTCCCATCGATATATTACGCAATCTCAATCCCGCCGTCTTGAATGTAAACGCCTCTCTTCCGGAAAAAATCACACTGCGCATTCCCGCGTAGATAGACTGCACTCAAAAACAAAACCTCTCTCATGACCGAGAGAGGTTTTTTGATTGGTCTGAGATAAACACGTTTATACCACGATATCTTTGCGCACGATACCATCATTAACGTGGATGTCGCCCTGTTTTTCAAATGTCACGCCACTCACAGGTTGTCCTTTTGCCTTCATATTATACTGACCATTATCCGCAAGAAGATAATATCGTCCGATGGAGTCCGTTACGGCAAATCTCTGCTTTTCGTTTGAATCCTTATCATGCAAACTCACAACTGCAAATGGTACCGGTGTACCACCTGTTGTTTCGATCATGCCATATTTTTTCTTCTTGAAAAAGATCTGATAGATGAAGAGAAGGATATAAATACCTAGCACAACAAAATTAAACGTCGTCGGATAAAAATAGGTAACCACCACTGTCGCACCTGCACCACAGACATATACTGCCATAAAGAAGTATTTTTTCACCAATGATAGCGTAGATTTGTACTGTCGCACTTTCTTTTTGGAATATTCATCCCAATTGATCACGAGTGATTTCATGGCAATATTATACAAGATAATATTATCCCCACCGATCTCAAACTCCCCACCATTATATACATGCCCATATAGTTCATCTTCAGAAATATCTTTGATCAATTCGTAATCTTTTTTGAAAATGTGCATAAAATATTTACCTGGACTCGCAAGAAATCCAAAACGTCCATCTTTATCAGAATATGTTGTTGCAAGCTCTTTTCCTGTTTCATCTGTCAAAAGGATCTTTGTCGCAGGAATCGGCATGCGCGTCACACTATCAAAAACAACACCCCAATTGCGTTCTTCTTTGCGACGTCCAATGATGCCAAAGAGTTCCACAAATTTCAGGAAGATCGAACTGCTAAACGCTCCCGGCATTGCCGTAAATAACGGAACTGCCGACCCCGCGAGCGCAGCAATTGTCCCGGCCGTTGCACCAACTGCCGCAGCTACTTGAAAGGTGCTTTTTCGCTCCTCCGGTACAATTGCTTCACGCAATTCTTCTTTTTTGAGATCTTCTGCCGGCACCGAACCTCCTGACACGATCCCCTCAATCATATCTTGTACATCCTCGATTATTCCTCCTGGCGTTATGATATCGTCGCCACCCGGTGGCACAACAACAGGACACGGCCCCTCGGTATCACCATGCGCAAGATGATCTGCAAGAGAAAGTCGCGCAATTGTTATTGTATTTCCTTCGTGACAAACTTCTACTTTGGTGGTATCTTCTTCTGCTATTGTATTTTCACTTTTAGAACTAGAAAACCCGCTATAATTATCGCTATTTTCCCACGCATATTTTACACGGAAGGAATATTCCGTATTAGGATCAAGATCACCAACTGCCAACGTAACCGTATTACTTCCGCTCACGTTTGCCGTATAATTTACTTCATGTTTTTGCCCCGTCGTTTCATTTGTTACCTCCACAACAAAATCCATTGTTTCTCCGGAAAACGCGCCATCAACCTTTACAACGAGATCCATGGAGGTCGTTGTAATGTTGTTAATATCATCGATCGTAGGAGCGTCAAGATCTGTTACCTCCGATCGCTCATTGGAATACCCACTGAGATCTCCTGTGCCTTCACGCCCATATCGTACACGAAATGTATATTCTGTTCCCGGATCCAAGTCATTGATATTGAGTGCTACACTACTACTCGTCACATCACGCGTCATCTGCACGGTATACGTATCTCCTGTCAATTCATTCTTTACTTCCACAATAAAATCCATGGAGCTACCAACAAAAGCAGGATTGACTACAACGTTCAATGTCGCTTCACTTTTCGTCACATTACTAATCGAATCAAGAACCGGCGGGTCGATCAATGTTGTCGCGATATGCACGGCAGAATCAGCGCTATAGACGTTTTGTCCATCGCGAGAATATTGCACGCGAAATTCATACACTGTCCCTGGTATTAACCCAGTAACGGGTAATGTTGTCCGCGAGCTAGCATTGACATCTTGATCATATGACTGTGTTGTGCTTTCCCCCGTTACAGTATTTCTGATCGTCACGATGAAATCAAGGCTCGTATTTGCATATTCACTTCCAACCTCCACAACAAGATCCAAAGAGCTCGTTGTGATGTTTTCCGATCGAATGATCGTCGGTGTTTCCGGGATTTCATGCATGGAGTTATCCACCGTCACGCTAAGCGTTTGTCCCGAACTGCCACTTGCCGCATTGGCAATGGGCATCAACCCAAAAAAACAAAAAACCGTCAACAATAAAAACACTCTGTTGAAAAAAATTTTCATATCTTTTTATTTATATATAGATGTGTACATTGTATCATTATTTCTGTGTATTGCACAAATATATTGTATGCATAAAATCAAAAACCCGACAATTTATCGGGTTTATGACTGCATATTTGTAGTCCGTAGGGGAATTGAACCCCTGTTACCAGGATGAAAACCTGGCGTCCTAACCACTAGACGAACGGACCAAAATGATGTTTTAAAACAGCAAAATCAATTATACACAAAAAAATCAAAAATGCAATACTCTCTCATTTATAAACGCTCGGATTGCAACACGATCACAAGTAAACGCTTCTTGGCGCGACGAATCAATGTCCCCACACTACTGACAGGTTTATGTAGAATGTCTCCGATTTCTTTGTATGACTTATCCTCAAAATATTTCATCCGCAACACTTCTGCATAATGCACAGGCAACTGCGCCAATGCATCCCGCAATTCGTCCCGCAATTCTGCTTGAAACCATTCCTCCAATGCCACATCGGCACTATCTGCAAAATCTCGCGTAGCAACACCATTGACATCATCAATCGATACTGTTCGATTGTGATTGTTGTGACCAAACCAATTCATCGTTTCATTATGCGCAATGCGATATATCCACGATGAAAACTTTTTATTCGTGTCAAAAGAATCAATGTGACGAAGTGATTTGATAAAAACGATCTGTGTGAGATCTCGCGCCTCATCGGCGTTTTTGACAAGTCGCATGATATAAGCAAAAATTTTTTGTTCATATCGTTTAATGACGCAATCAAAAAAAGCCTCTTCCCCATTTTGCACCTTTGCCACGATCTCATTATCCTCCATCACATCCGTGTCAGTGATGCTAATTCTTTGATTCTTTTCCATAAACAAACATCATTGCAAAAAATGTTCTTTGCACGTACTATTAGAGTACTATATTTCATCTAATCTGCAAATTCCATGCGTATTCTCGCTATCGAAACATCCTGCGATGAAACTGCTGCCAGTATCATTACTGCAACAGATGACCGCATCATCGTGCAATCCAACGTCATTTCATCACAGGTAAAACTCCATGCACAATGGGGCGGTGTTGTACCGAACCTTGCTGCACGCGAACATACAAAGAACATTATTCCCGTCCTCACAGAAGCACTCACTACCGCAGATACCACAAGAGACACCATTGATCTGATTGCCGTTACACAATGCCCCGGGCTCATCCCGGCACTTCTCTCCGGTGTAAGTGCAGCGAAAACTCTCGCATACGCATGGCACAAACCCCTGATCGGCATCCACCACATCGAGGGTCATATCTATGCTAACTGGCTATCTGCCGATCGCATGATCATTTTTCCCGCTCTTGCACTTGTTGTTTCTGGCGGGCATACGCAACTCATCCTCATGTCCCACCATTGTCACTACGTGATTATCGGCGAAACGCAAGATGATGCCGTCGGCGAAGCATTTGACAAAGTAGCACGCATCCTCGGACTCGGTTATCCCGGCGGACCGATCATTTCCGCACGCGCACAAAAATATGCCGACACATGCAAAGAAAATCCTCTCACACTTCCACAACCGATGCGTTCAAGTGGAGATTTTAACTTTTCTTTTTCCGGACTCAAGACAGCCGTACTTTATCTCGTCAAAGAATATCGCAAAAAAAATCACCTCCAAGAAAAAGATGCTCTTCCGGAAGATTTCATCGACCAAGTTGCCCATGCATTTCAATCCGCCACCGTTGACATCCTCACATTCAAGACGCTTCGCGCCGCTAAAAAATATGCGCCGCGATCAATACTTCTCGCGGGTGGCGTAAGTGCAAATACACAACTACGTCTATCACTAGGAGACATGATCGCCACAGATCTATCTGATAAAGAACTCTTTGTCCCCGCACTGCCATATTGCCTTGACAACGCCGCCATGATCGCCACAGCAGCATACTATCGCCACCAACACATGAGCAAAGAAGTGCGAGAATCTCTCACACTTCAATGGAAAACACTTCAAGCATATGCACACCACCCCTTGGAAAACGTCAAGTAAACCAAAACATAAACATACCTATGCAAAAATAATATTTTTCTTGAAAAACAGCACCAATGCTGTTATGCTGTTACATATATATTCTAAAAATACTTTTATGAAAGAATTATCAAAAAGCTACTCTCCAAAAGCCATTGAAGACACCATCTATAAAATGTGGGAAGATTCCGGGTTTTTTAACCCTGACAATCTTTCCGGCGAACCATTTTCTGTCATGATGCCACCACCAAACGTCACGGGCGTCCTTCATCTCGGACATGCATTGGAAAATACGATCATGGATGCCAAAGTGCGCTATGAACGTATGAGTGGCAAAAAGGTTCTCCTTATACCAGGCACTGATCATGCCGCTGTTGCCACGCAAGCAAAGGTTGAGAATATCCTCATAGAACGCGGCATCAAAGATCCGCGCAAAGAACTTGGTCGCGAAAAGCTTCTCGAAGAAATCCGCACCTATGCGGAAAAATCCAAAAAAACGATCATCTCTCAAGTGCGTAAAATGGGGACAAGTTGCGACTGGAGCCGTTTGGCATACACATTTGACGACACACGGAGCACCGCAGTAAATATTGTGTTCAAAAAAATGTTTGACGACGGTCTCATCTATCGTGGTTATCGTGTGATCAACTGGTCCGTCAAAGGACAATCTACATGTTCTGATGATGAACTGGAATATATTGAACGTCCTGCTAAATTGTATACTTTCAAGTATAGCAAAGATTTTCCCATTACAATTGCCACAACGCGTCCCGAAACCAAACTCGGCGACACTGCCGTTGCTGTGCACCCGGATGACACGCGTTATAAAAAATACATTGGTCAGATTTTTACTGTGGATGTTGGCGCAGAAAAACCCCTT
This sequence comes from Parcubacteria group bacterium, assembly GCA_041660065.1. NCBI lineage: Bacteria > Parcubacteria group bacterium. The sequence continues at coordinate 19,311 of JBAZXC010000010.1, forward strand.
TCGATCAAGGTGATCGCCAGTGTCGACGTTGATCCAACATTCGGCACAGGCGCACTCGGCGTTACCCCGGCACACAGCGCTGTCGATTTCGACATGTACGAGAAACAAAAGACTGCTAATGATCCAATCGATCTGATCCAGGTAATTGATGCGCATGGCATGATGGCTCCTGCAGCAGGGACAAACTACGCCGGCTTAAGCGTTATTGACGCACGTGAAAAATTCGTCACACAGCTCAAAGAGAACGGCCTCTTAGTAAAAGAAGAAGATACTATACAAAACGTCGGAACATCCGATCGATTCAAGGACGTCGTGGAAGCTTTACCGATGACACAATGGTTCATCGACGTAAATAAAAAAATTCCCGGTAAGGACAAAACACTTAAAGAGCTCATGATGGACTCCGTCACGATCGGTTTGCATGGAAATACGGAAGAAAAGATCATCATCACGCCAGAAAGATTCTTGAAAAATTACAGCAATTGGATCGAGAATCTCCGCGATTGGTGTATCTCCCGACAAGTATGGTGGGGACATCGCATCCCCGTGTGGTATAAAAATAAGTCGAAAGTCAAAAATCAAAAGTCAAAAGTAGAGGAAATGTACGTCGGAACACAGCCCCCAAAAGGCAAAGGATGGGTACAAGATCCTGATACATTGGACACGTGGTTTTCCTCCGGTCTGTGGACTTTTTCCACGCTTGGTTGGCCGGAAGAAACTGTGGACTTCAAAACATTTCATCCCAGCAGTTGGATGCAAATGGGTCATGAAATCCTCTTTTTTTGGATGGCGCGCATGATCCTCATGTCTACATATACACTTGACCAAATTCCATTCAAAGATGTCTATATCCACGGAATTTTACGTGATGAAAAAGGAAACAAATTTTCCAAATCGGCCGGAAACAATATCGACCCACTGGAGGTGATCGAGCAATATGGTACCGATGCGCTTCGTCTCAGCCTACTCTTTGGCATTGCCCCGGGCAATGATTCCAAATATTATGAAGAAAAAGTTGTTGGCGCGCGAAACTTTATCAGCAAACTATGGAATATCAGCCGTTTCATTCTACAAAAAACATCTGACACCGACCTTTCTGCAAACGACCTTTTGCCACATGATCTTACCGTTTTTGACAAAATGATCTTGGAAAAAATGCGTGACCTCACAAATGATGTGGCACGCGATATGGATGCATATCGATTTGCACAAGCCGTAGAAAAACTCCACAATTTCACCTGGCTGGAACTTGCAGATTGGTATATCGAAGTAACAAAGTTTGAAAACAATGTGAACACGAAGAATATGATCCTCCGCATGATCTTAGAGGACATTCTTGCATTGTGGCATCCATTTATCCCTTTTGTCACTGAAGAAATTTGGCAACATATGCAGAAAAAACGTCTACTACTTATCTCCCCATTGCCCGCAAAAGATAAATACGAAAGTCTGGTTGGGACAAATGATACAGGATCCCAACAATCTAACTTAATCAAAGAACTTATCACTACAATTCGCACCATGACCAAAGAACAAAATATCACAGCGAAAGATCTCCACATTTTGATCGATGACACACAACGCACATCTGGGCCAAAAAATCTGGTATCAACACATGAAAACATCGTCAAAAAACTTCGTACAGGCGTCAACAATATTACATTGATCGCATCGCACGATAATGTGCCTGATAATGCCGTTTCCGCAACCACACTCCATGGCATCACGATCCACATTCCGCTTGATGGATTGATTGACATTGCAACTGAAAAAAAGAAAAAAGAAGCGGAACTCACAGAGGTATGTGCCTATATTGCCACCCTTGAGAAAAAATTATTGGATGAACAGTTCGTTAAAAACGCACCAAAAAAGATCGTTGAGAGTGAGAAGGAAAAATTACAAACTGCACAAAGCAGAAAAGAAAGCATCATGTCACAAATTACAAATCTGCAGTAAATATATGCGCTATAGCGAATCACTGATTTTGGGATTACTCACCGGCTGCACAGCACTGATCGTGCAGGTGTTTATAAGTATTTTAGGCGACATCTCTTCCGTCACACTATTGCCACAAAATTATGATCCACAAAATTTGCACGCTACCCTGTGCGCCATGCTACTGATTGCCACCATTGAAGAAACGCTGCGCTTCATCATTGCAATCAAAAAATTCTCTATCCCTGTCGAGGGCGTTACGCCTACGCAGTCGTTTTTGCTACATGGTTTTTTTCTGGGTAGCGGATTTGCTCTTTGTGAAATATTGCTGGCAATTGCCAAGTTGCAGCATATTACCATATCACTGTTTCTTTTTATATGGCCGTTTCTTATCCATATCATCGTGAGCATCTTTGCGGTGTATATTGCAAGAAATTACAGGAAAAAGATGATTTTCTTTTGTGTTCTGCTGTGTGCAATTATCTTTCACGCTTGTGCAAATTTCGCAATTCTCATAACATTCAATTAACCACATACTGTAATTACTTATCCACACCGTTCTTGCATCAAAACCCATAGTATTTTATAATGTCATTGTAGTTGTAGATGAAAAATTAACATAATTTTATGATGAAAGAAAAGAGATCATTTCTGAACAGATTTTCTGGATCGCAAGAAACAGAACAACACACGATACAAAATCCACAACAGCCAATCTCCATGCCTGTCTATGCCGATGAGGAAGAGACCCGCATGCAGGTCGACAATTACCATAGCGACCCTTCATTGCACAATGAATGGAGTCAGGAAGAATTACAGTCAGATGATGCAGAGGGTCAATTGACAATTGATGTTTATCAGACAGATACAGAAATTGTGATCAAATCAACCATCGCCGGTGTCAAACCCGAAGACCTCGATGTATCGATCAGCAATGACATGATCACAATCAAGGGCGACCGAAAAAATGAGGAGGTTGTCGATGATAATGGCTATTACTACCGTGAGTGCTATTGGGGATCGTTTTCTCGCTCTGTTGTTCTCCCAATGGATGTTTTGGCAGACAAAATTGACGCTACGCTAAAAAATGGCATCCTAACAATTCGTCTACCAAAGGCAGATGTAACAAAAACCAAAAAAATTCAAGTGCGCGGATTTTAAACCGGGATTTCGGAAAGTGTTGTTGTAATTTGTGCACTTTTTGTGATATATTTATGGAGGGTGCCTATGCACTCTCCTTTTTGTAAATTTTACACCAATGTCAAAAAAAGGATTTTTCGTTATTTGTTTGGCCATGGGATCTTTTTATCCCTTTGTTACTTTTGCAACAAACAACTCCCCCCTACCAATTGCCATATTGACGATTGACGGCCAAGAAAAAGAAACGATCACGACAACAGATATTCAAAAATTCACATCTATTCATACAAAACGAACGCAGCAGATCGGTTATCAAAGCGAGATTGAAAAGCCCGTATCGTGTTTTGAATTTACATCTCCTCCAAGGCCTTGCCTCATTACTGCATACACGCGTGATGCTTACGCAACAAAAATAACATCACAAGTATCCATTGATGGAGTAGCAATCAAAACATTTGTTGAAGATATTGCACGAAAGATCAATACCGACCCCGTCAATGCAAAGTTATCCTTTAGTCCGGAAACACAAACATTCGAGGAAATTGAACCGCATGCGGATGGCATCACAATTGATGTAGAAAAAAATGTTGCACAAATCACAGAAAAGATCGCCAATCGAAACAATCCCGTCCCGCTAAAAATTGCATTGATCTATGACACGAAACCGGCGACTGTCACACATGCACGCGCCAATGCGCTTGGCATTGTTGAGCTTATCGGTGAAGGTCGGTCAAACTTCAAAGGTTCCACACAAAGCCGTATCCACAACATTCAGACTGCGGCGAAAAGATTTGATGGTCTCGTGATCGCACCGAATGAGGAATTTTCTTTCACTACCATACTCGGTCCGGTAGACGGTGAACATGGATACAAAGAGGAATTAGTGATTCGCGACAATGAGACAAAGCCGGAATTTGGTGGCGGAATTTGCCAAGTCTCTACAACCGTTTTTCGTGGAGCAATTTTTACCGGCATGAAGATCACACAACGACATAATCACTCTTATCCTGTGCATTATTACACGCCCACGGGATTTGATGCTACCGTATACGTACCAAAGCCAGATCTTCGATTTATCAATAACACGCCTGGATATGTCCTCCTTACCGTAAAGACGGAAGGGACAGAGCTCGTTTTTGATTATTATGGCAAAAAAGATGGACGCACAGTCAAAATGGAAGGCCCTTTCGTTACCGACAGACAGCCTGACGGTGCAATGAAAACATACTTTACGCAAAAAGTCACTGATAAGGACGGAAATATAATAGTTGATGATGTTTTCAAAAGCAATTACAAATCACCAAATGACTATCCACATCCCGGAGATGTTGCTAAGCTCGACAGTAAGCCGGATAACTGGTCTAAAAAACAATGGGATGACTACAAAAAAGCCAATGGATTATAGTTAAACATTGGCTTTTTTAATTTTTCACCATAAAACTTTCGTATAAAACGTGTCTATTATTTTAATATTGAAATAAATTTTTATTTTTCTAGATTTTCACTGATAACAATAGTCGACGGAATATGAAAGTTATCTGTCGAATCTTTAAAGGATAGCTTTCGCAGTTTTGCTTCTAAAACATTGGGCGATTGATCATCCTTTCTTATTATTATTGAACATTGAAAATTATATTTTCTGGTCAATGGTAACATATGTTCTTTTACGGTAGCATAAATTTGAAAACCAGCACTTTCCAGTTCTTTAAAAATATCAAATACCTCTCTATCTGGACCTATTTCCAAACCCAACTGATTTGCCTCTTCCCTCGTCTCTAGTGTTGGCGCTTCAAAAGTATGCATATACAAACACTTTTTACCCCAATCTCCTCTCAAATTAGCAGGTTGTATTCTGATCTCTCCATCTTCTTTGATCATCATAACAGCCTCTTTCAATGCATTTCTTGTAATTTCTCTGTCTTTGTATTGCGTTATGCTGTTATTAGCAAGGACCAAATCGAAACTCTCTTCCTTAAAAGGAAGATTCTGATGTGAACCAGAAACTTTATATGGGGCTTCTTTAATTTTTTCATATGCCGGTTCTAAATTTCCAGAACGATCAGCAAATGACTTCCAATCCATATTGGATCTTATAATATTTTTTTTAAATTTTTTCACATTACTTCCAAGAAAAGAATATATTGGATCCATGCCAACAACCATCACCCCTGATTCTTGAAATTTTTTACTCGTTTCCACTGAAAAATCACTAAGTCCAGAGCCGATATCCAAAATTTTTTTTGAAGACAATTCTTCTTCGGAGAGACAAAAATTTTTTAGATACTGTTTATAAGTTCTATCTGTAACCTTTCTTTCTTCCGGGGATTGAAAATCTGGTTTTTTTTGATTTTGCCCAAATCTAAATTTATCAAATCCAAACATATTGTTTTTTAAAAAATACAACTAAATTATACACGAAACAATTTTAAACACAATTGACCTGTTGAATTTTAACCAACAATGTTTAAATTCAGTTATTTTAAAAAAATATAAAATCAATACTAAAAGTACTCAAAAGTACAAGAGCGATGTCGGACATTAACAGGTGTGACACCTTTAGAATTCGAGCATCTATTGCAAGAATTCATTAAAGTTTGAACTAGCTCAAAACGTACTCAGCGCAGACGTGGTACAAATATCAGAGCGACCAAAGTTGGTAGAAAAAGATTTCTGAAAACCCTAGAAGAAAAATTGTTTTAGATACTGTTTACCACAAATGTTACTCAACCTATGATCTTTTGGTCTTCATCTATGACTGCAACCATTCTAACTCATGTCGCAGGCAGTTTAAACTCAGCAAGATACTAGAAAAAAACTCTTGACAAAAAACTGATTTTACCTGAAGGAAGAATACATGCGCTGGAAGAATTTTTCAAAAGCAACTACAAATCACCAAATGACTACCCACATCCCGGAGATGTTGCCAAACTTGATAGTAAACCGGATAACTGGTCTAAAAAACAATGGGATGACTACAAAAAAGCCAATGGATTATAACCCACTGGCTTTTTTGACTTCTCACTTCGGATACGACATCCACTCCAACTAAAGAAAGACACGGGGCCTCCTATAAAAAACATCCCAAAATCAAAAAAATTAAAATATCTTTTGATTTTTTATTTTCAATTTTTTACTTAATATCGTACCCCGGGAGGGATTCGAACCCCCGACCAACGGGATAGAAGCCCGCTGCTCTAATCCACTGAGCTACCGAGGCGCGCGGTCCATTTCATAATTTACAAAATGAACCATTTTTGTACGCCGTGAAGGATTCGAACGTCGCTTCACTCCTTGAGAACCAACGGTTCTCAATACACTCCTCCACAGGGAAACTATCGTTTCCCCGACCCCCTTCCACGTTCGAATCACTTACTGCACACAAGAACTTTGTGCGCCGTGAAGGATTCGAACCTTCGACCGTTTGGTTAAGAGCCAACTGCTCTACCGACTGAGCTAACGGCGCAACAAGATGAAGTATATAGAAAAAAGACAAAGTAGTCAACCACATTTTTTTAAGATCACCCAAACTAGCCCTATTACCATCTGGTATAGGGCAAGCCATTCTATAATTCCTACTCCCACTCCCCAACTCCTACCCCCTAATTGTAATACCCACTCGCATCAGATGTTGCGGTAAATGTCACTTCTCCTGTGTATTGTCCTGACGGTTGAGATGGGATGACATCGACTTTGTAACAGATGTCTGTTGTGGTTGCGGTTGCTTGGTAGGCTGTGACCGCACTGATGGCTTGTGGTGTGTCGGGGATGCCGGCGTAGTCATTGGTGTCCGGGTTTGTGCCTTCCGGACATTGGTTTGTTTCATTCCATATACCATCGAATGTGTTGTGTGTCGTGTCTGCTTCGGGAAATTGTGTGACAGAGAAGCCTAGACCTTTTGTGGTTGGTGCAGACCAGTTTTCTGTGGTCATGGTGGATTCATTCC
>JBAZXC010000011.1 GCA_041660065.1 Parcubacteria group bacterium
AAAATGTTTGTCGGAGAAGCGATAAATCCGGCAACTGATGCACTTGTTATTGCAAAATGCGCATCGGCAAACATGATCGTAAGAAGCGAGGGTAATGCGCTAAAAAAGAAAAATATGATGTATGTGGACAACATCATAAGAATAACACGCAAAATCTTTCGTGTATTGATATACGTGAGCGCGCTCATTGCAATAATGATTATCGCAATGATAATCCGTGTCCCATATGTGATCCCATCCTGGGGACGGTTACCAAAAAATGTTACAAAACTGTGTCCTAGACCATTGATACCGTCAAAAAGATAATAGCTATGCAAACTGATGCCATTCAAAAATCCTATTGATATTATATAGTCAATGATTGGCGGAAAGATCACTAGTATAAATCCATAAAGGAAAAACGTGTATGCTCGCACAAGAGACATCTGCGCAATATACACCAGAAGAAAAATGCAACAAACAGAAATGATGTAAAAAAAGAGTGCTGTGTGAAAAAAGCCAAAAAAATAAAAATCTGCGTCATGTGGCACAAAAGATATCGTCCACAATTCGATGCCTACACGCACGCACATAATCATAAAAAAAGTAGCAATGCCATGATAAAGAGAGGATTTTTCCGCACCACTATGTATGTGTTGTACCATATTTCGTATTGTCATATTTCCATATCATATCACAAAAAAAATTTTTGCCCATATCTCCTACACCAGCACTTCTTGTGTTACAATACACAGATATGAAAAAATTATTGGAAGGGCTTAATCAACCGCAGGTCGAGGCTGTTACCGCTTTTCAGGGGCCTTTTTTGGTCATTGCGGGAGCAGGATCGGGCAAAACCACAGCACTGACACGCCGCATCGCCTATTTGATCTGTGAACGTGGCGTGGCGCCATCGCGCATCCTTGCTGTGACATTTACCAATAAAGCCGCTGCAGAGATGCGTACACGCGTGGCGGAGCACCTTGATCTGCGATATGCGCGACCCCTCATCGGAACATTTCATAGCGTCTGCGTCAAAATTTTGCGAGAAGACATCCATTTTCTGGGCTATGATGCATCCTTTTCGATTTTGGATCAGCAGGATCAACATGTTTTGATCAAAAAAATCCTCAAAGAGCTGGAATTACCCAAACAACAATTTGCACCGCGTGCTGTGGCAGAAAGCATCTCTCGTGCAAAAAATGATCTCCTGTCGCCGGATGCATTCGCAACACAGGTGGACGGTTTTTTTCAAGAAAATATTGCCCGTGTCTATGATCGTTATCAAAGAACATTACGAGAAAACCATAGCCTCGATTTTGATGATCTGATCCGACTGACGATCGCACTTTTTACCGCATATCCTGATGTATTAAAAAAATATCAAGAACGATTTCACTTTGTGTTGGTGGATGAATACCAGGACACAAACTACGCACAATACACCCTTATCAAAATGCTCACAAAAATACATCAGAATATCTTTGTGGTAGGTGATGATTGGCAATCGATCTATAAGTGGCGCGGTGCAGATGTAAGTAACATCCTCAATTTTGAACATGACTTTAAGAAAGCAACCGTGATCAAACTGGAGCAAAATTATCGCTCAACACAAAACATTCTTGATGCGGCGTATTATGTGATCAAAAACAATGTCGGACGCAGCGACAAAAATATTTGGACACAGTCCGGATCAGGAAAAAAATTGATCGTCTATGAAGCGCATGATGAACGAGAGGAAGCAATGTACATTGTGTCGCGCATTGCCACACTCAAAGAAGAAGGTTACACGGAAAATGATTTTGTCGTACTATATCGCACCAATGCACAATCACGCATAATTGAAGAGTTTTTTCTCAAAAATGGCATAAACTATCGCATTGTCGGGGGGATTAAATTTTACGAGCGCAAAGAAGTAAAAGATATCATCGCATATATCAGACTGATCGTAAATCATGCTGACATATTGTCACTTGAACGTGCCGTTGGCTGTCCCAAGCGCGGTATTGGTAATAAAACGTTTATGCAATGGCTGGATAGTGCACGCATGAAACAATTGGATCCGATCACGTTTGGATGCAGTCCGCATATGTCTACTTCTGCTATTGCCAAGAGCAAACAAGGTGTGATCAAAGATTTTTGTCAATTGATCGAAAACATGACAGCGTACGCAAAAACACATGATTTGGACGATGTTGTTACCTCTGTATATGAAAAAAGCGGCTATAAAAATACGCTGTTGGATGGAACGATGGAAGGTGAGGTACGCCATGAAAATGTGCAGGAACTTTTATCTGTTGCGACAAAGTATGATGGCATCGCATCAGCGTTGCAACTTTTTGTAGAAGAAATCTCCCTCGCGAGTGATACGGACAAAATTGACCGGGATACAAATATGGTGCACTTGATGACATTGCACAGTGCCAAGGGTTTGGAGTTTCCCGTGGTTTTTATCACAGGATTGGAAGAAGGTCTGATCCCACACAGTCGCTCAATGGTTAGCGAAGAGGAAATGGAGGAGGAACGACGCCTAATCTATGTTGGGATCACACGCGCAAAAAAACATGTGTATTTTTTGTGCACGCGACAACGATTGCTTTTTGGATCATTGCAAGCAAATATCCCATCACGATTTTTGGACGATATTCCGGAAAAATTACTTCACAAGGAACAAACGACCACTGAACGTTCTCTTTACATTCCATTGGAAGAAAAACCGCAAAGTGTTTTATATAAACCGGAAAAAGATGCGGGATTTGTCGATGGCGATAAGGTGCGTCACAAAACATTTGGAGAGGGCATTGTTGTCGGACAAACCGATGTCATCATTCATATCGTATTTAAAGAACATGGCTTGAAAAAGCTCGCCAAAAGCATCGCACCCCTTGAGCGCATATGACATGCTCACTAATACAAAAAGTTATGTTATACTGGAAAAATAAGTTTTAAATTATTTTTTATGGAGATTCGATTTCTGTGGACAGAAGATATGACGGTGCATAATGATATATTGGATATGCAACACAAACAACTTTTTGGCAAGATCAATGAGTTGTTGGAGGCCATCGTCAATGAAACAACTGAAAATGTCGTGGATGATATGGTACAATTTTTCAAGGATTATATGGACCAACATTTTCATTATGAAGAACGTTATCTGACAGAGAATGGGTATCCCGATGTTCTGGCACACAAACAAAAACACGCTGTTTTTGTAGATAAATATTACGAACTTAAAAAAAAGCTGGGGGATGGCGTTGATACCAATACACTCGTTTTGGAGATTGAAAACTTCATGGGATCCTGGTTGACACAACACATTCTCGTAGAGGACCATCTCTATGCACGCTACTTTCAGGAAAAAAATATACAATAGTGACAGTGAATACAAAATCGTCCTTAAAAAATACTGCTTAACCGTGCAGTATTTTTTGTTTGCAAAAAACACGACTTTGTGTGTATGATATTGATAAGAAGCCCATTATAGAGTTCTTTTACACATCACCGGGAGGCAAAAGAAGAATTATGAGAGATTTTTATGGAGCTTTACTTGCACTCTGTACATGTCTGTTTTTGGTTGTCTGTTTTTGTTTTGTCATTTTGGGATATATTCTTTTAATTGTCCGTGTTGGTATATTACTTCTTTCTTCTTACATTATGCCAAAAAAGTTGGGGCAACGCTAAAGGCGGAGTTGTGTTAATCACATTTCCGCCTTTTCTTTTTTTATGATCGATGTTGCAACACATATTATTTCATGATATCCTCTCACATATACTGACTTGTTCTTTGTGATTTTGATCAAAAACCTATCAAAAAGGGAGGTGTGCACTATGTTATTTCAAAAAAACATGCGTCAAACAGTCTCCGCAGGACGCGATCTTATTTTTCTTTTATTGAAAGTATCCCTTGTTTTTTGTGCCGTACTCATTGTGATGTGTATTCTTTTTGTTGGAGCTTTGGCATATTTGCCGTACGAAATTTCGAGAGATCGTCACATTTTTATGACAGATTTGGCGTATTGGATCATGGTTGTTTTGCACCAAGCAAAAAGGCGACATGGCGATCTGGCAGAGGGTTGGATGACCCTTTCGGAAATTGTGGCAGTTTTACAAGCAGAGATCCCCTCAAAAAATCTTGCCGCGGATTGTGCAGTGGTTCTAAGCGGTCTGGTGCGAGAAAATTTTGTAGAATCATCAGTTGTGCCACGATCTTTTATTGAGAATATCGATGACATTGCCCCGGGATCAACGTTTGTAAACGCTTATCGCACAACGACCGACGTCATCCGTTTCCGCAATATAAAAACAGAGGCGACATCCTTCGCCAAAATAGCAACCGCAGTGGGAACATAATGTTCTCACTGCTTTTTCTTTTTCCCATGAAACCGGTCGTGGATGCCTTTGAGGTTTTGATTTGTCACATGCGTATAGATCTGTGTTGTGGTGATATTGGCGTGACCAAGCATCGCCTGCACGCTACGAATATCCGCGCCATTTTGGAGGAGGTCTGTGGCAAATGTGTGGCGCAATGTATGTGGATGCACATCTTTGACAATACCTGCTTTGAGCGCATACTTTTTGACGATGCGCTGAGCACTGCGTGGCGTCAACCGCAATCCCTCCGCATCCGCTTCTTTGTGCGTGCCTGTGCGGACACGGACAAAAAGTGCGGGGTCGATATCACGTCTTTTTGATAGATAATTTTGCAGAGTTTTTTTTGCCGTATCTGAAATGAACACCACACGCAATTTGTTGCCCTTGCCACGCACGCTAAATTCTTGCCGTTCCAGATTGACGTCTTCTCTATCCAAAGAAGTCAATTCTGACACACGCAACCCGGCAGAAAAAAGTAATTCCAAAAGCGCGCGATCTCGCTGCGATGCAAGATCCGGTCCATTTGCCGCATGAAGCAACCGATCAACCTCTTCCGGCTCAAGAAATTCCACTTGTCTATCGGGATTCTTTCCCACTTCAATTTTTTCCGGCGCAAGAGTCTGAATATCCTGTTTTGCGAGATATTTGAGAAAATTGCGCAGAGCGATCACATGATAATTTAGTGTGGATATTTGGAATGTTTTACCACTCTCCGTTTCAAATCGATGGAGATAAATGCGGTATTTACGCACCATTTCCAATGTGATCTTTTCCGGGACGGTAATACCATACACATCATCAATAAACTCAATGAATCGCTGTAAGTAGTGATTGTAATTTTCAATGGTTTTTTGGCTGCGATTTAATTCCACCTCTAAATATTCCATATAGTCCAAAAGGAGGTCATAAAGATCTTTTTTCATAAAATTGAAACTAAAAATGCCTTGTCTTGCGTATTATAACATGAAATTTCTCCGGCATATTTTGAGTGGTGTTATAATAAAAAATGAAAAGAAAAAAGGGTGTTTTGCTTTGACAAAATGCTAAAAATCCGTATACTGTAATAAGCTTAAAAAGTAAGACTTCCATCGATGATGTGTGTGTGAAAAGCACAAATCTTACATGGCAAGTTATATACGAAGGAACAACTACGTATCAAACGCTTAAAAATAATATTTCAACAAACGGTTGATATATTACGTAAAATTCAACAATATTTTTATCTCATTGAACGTTCTATTGTGATGGCTTTTCGCAAGCGATCCTATTTTGGTATTGGAAAATTCATCAGACAAAATGGCAGCTTGACAATGTTGGCAATGATTGCAACTCTTATCGTCATGGGGAACATCTCGGCAAAAAAAAGCCACGATGACTCTTTTTTATTGGGACATTGGAGTGATAAGAAGGTTCACCGCACAGTTGTATACAAAGACGATGATAGCATCGTTTTGGACGGCAGTATCGTGAGTGATGTGCAAACAAGCGTTTCCTCATCAGAAGAAAAGGAAGCTGTTAGCAAGCAAACACAATTAAGCATTCTTTCAAATGTCGATGAGGAACTCTTGAGTGACGCCGCAATCATGCCCCCAAGACGCGAAGGTGCGAGCGATCCTGAAAATGAAGGTGACGTCATCCTCTACACCGTACAAATTGGTGACACACTGAGCACAATTGCCCAAAAACATGGCGTTACCACGGCAACCTTGTTTTGGGCGAATGAAATTGAAGATGTTGATGATATTAAGCCGGGTGACACAATCTTCATTTTGCCGGAATCCGGTGTAAAACATAAGATCGCTTCCGGAGATACGATAGAAAAAATTGCAGATAAATATAAGGTGGAGAGAAGGGAAATTATCACATACAACAATTTACCGGCAAATGGTGAACTAAACGTCGGTGAAGAAATTTTTATACCCGGCGCACAAAAGGAAATCCCAAAACCTGAGCCGGAACCACTTTTTGCGCCGCGTGATTATGTGGCAACAGGCAATGGTAGCACAAATCTCGGCAGCGCTATCGTGAAAAACTCTGCAAAATCACGGCGAGCAGGAAACAGCTTTCCCTATGGATATTGCACATATTACGTCGCAAACAAACGCGCTGTATCATGGCGTGGCAATGCCGGTGCATGGCTCTATAATGCACGTGCCGCCGGATACTCAACGGGTAAAAAACCGCAAGTTGGCGCAATCGTCGTAACAACAGAAGATGCCCGCTACGGTCACGTGGCTTATGTCGAATCCGTTGGTAGCGGTACGATCACCATTTCTGAGATGAATTATAAGGGGTGGGGTGTCGTCAACACACGCACGCTCAGCCAAAATGCACGCGTGATCCGTGGATATATTTATTAGAGATTATCCGTTACTTTTACGTTTATACGCTCTGTATAATATAATTCAAATCCCCCCAACCCCTTTACAAAGGGGGTATCTGCTCTTTCCATTAGATTTGTGATGGGGTTTTTTATGCTGTGTTTTCAAGAAGGTTATTTTAAGATCTTGTTGATGGCATCCATGTCCGGACAACCGTATTTCATACTAGGTGAATAAAAACTTTTTCGTGGTCCATAACAGCCACCATTGTCTTTTGGTAGGGGTGTGATGATCGGCATGAGGAAACCGACGCCTTGTGATGTGAACTTTTTATGGAGGTTTTTGAGTGTTTGCTGGCGCAGTTCCGTGCTCATGCGTGCAAATGTACTCATATCATCACCGATGATACCGCTCCAATCCATATGTACAAACACATTTTTTGCTTTGGACTTGAACGGCTCATTCCATAAAAGTGCCCAACACCACCCTTCACCGGTATCATTATTATACCAACGGGAATAACACGCCTGATCCTCCACGGTGCCATCCACATGCAAGCCGACGCCTCCTTCAATAATATCAAAGAGTTGTAAATATTCCTCATCTTCAATGTCATTGGTTTGTGCTCCAATAATAATATGCATATTTTTACTTTTTGCATATGCGCGCATATCCGCAAGAATCGCCGGTGCATACGGCTTATCCATATCCTCTTCTTGATGATAAATTTGTCCAAAGAGAAACACTTGCACGCCCATATCCATCGCCTCATGCGTAATCTGACGAACATATGCGCGATATTCCTCCTCGCCAAATGACGGTTTACACGTGTGTTCCCCCCAGAAGTTTTTGGATCCATCCTTACACATCTTACTAAAATCAAACCGTCGCATTTCATTATAATAGACGTAATTTTCATCCTTATTGATCGCCTCTGCAATAAACATGCCGTATTGTACATCCTCGCGTCCAATCTCATCCATGATTTCCTGTGCCTGATGAAAGTCCGGCGCACTTAACCATGTTTCGATCGCACGGGAGAAAAAGTAACAATCACTCTCTTGTGCAACCTTAACATCTTTACTCGTGCGATTATATCCACTCAACAAGCCATCCGCCACACAACCTTGTGTCTTCATACGGTCAATATTTGGCACCGGCCACACCTTTGGCGGCTCTACAACAACAGGATCGCCAACGTGGATGCGAGGCGGGATCGCAAATGTCGGCACTTGCTCATTTTTTGCGATAAAATGTGGCACAAAAAAGCTCAGTACACCAATGGTGCAGAGAATGCTACAAAAAATATAAAATTGTTTCTTATATTTTTTAAAATGTTTCATATCTCTATCATAGCGTGATTATACAGAAAATCAAAGGTTTTAATTGCCTTGGGACTTACGCGTTTACTGTCATTCCCGTGAAAACGAGCATGCATTTAATAAAATTATGTCTATTTCATTAGATTCCCGTTTTCACGGGAATGACAATTAAAAAATGTTTTATGACAAGCGCGTAAGTCCTAATTTTATGTGAGATTGACGTGGTATATAATCATTACACAGAAAATCATAGATTTTTGATTACTTTTATAAAAATGTGTCTTAAGTTGATCTAAGATTACCTGCCTGCCGGTAGGTAGGCTTCGTCGTGCCTCCTCGCAACGACGCTTTCACGTCACTCTCAATACCTTTATATATACGCATATTTTCCCTAAAATATTTTTAACACCCTATGTGCATAAGTGTGTGTATTTGTTCTTTTTGTTTATATCTTGTGCATAATCTGTGTTATGCCTGTTTATAAATACGTATTATTGTTGTATATCCTTGTGATTATTTTACCCCTCATGTGGATAATTTATCCTTATACATGATTTTTTACTTTTATACACACACCCTATCACATACGCACAGTTTTATGCACATGCCAATATCTTCTTATAACAACACGTCTTTTTATACCTTATCCACTTATACATACACTAATAGTAATAATTAATTATATATATTATATATATTTATAATATAAGAGATACCAGTACATTATTTTCACATATACCTAAGCTAACATCTTTTTAAATTCAGAATGTATATTTCGTTATCATTTTAAAGAAGGATTTTTTTGATGTGGTATAGATCAATTGATAAAAAATAATTTAATAAATTCCCGCCCTGCCTACCGGTCGCACGACGCCAAAGGCTATGGACGACGGAGCGTAGGTAGGCTACGCGGGAATGATAATTGGTAAATATTTTATATTGAATATATTTCTTTTGATGTAAGATGAATTAGGAGAATGGATTATTAGTTTCGTCTTTGAGCTCATCCGTCCACCAGAGGGCGGACGCGCGCAATGACGCATATTTATTAAATAAAGATCTTGTTAAAGGGATAGTTTAATAAAATCCCCCTAACCCCCTTTACAAAAGGGGGAGAGAAAATGAAATATTTACTTTTATATATAGGTATTACACATGAGGGGTTGCTGTATAAAAAGGATTTTTCGAAAGGAGATAGCCCCTTTTTATAAGGAAAAAGTCAAAAGAAGTGGAAAAAAACCTACTAAATGATAGTCCCCCTTTTATAAAGGGGGTTGGGGGATTTGAGATGATACACCAAAAAGCCATTTTTACTGATAAAATAAGGATAATTTACCAAAAACTTGACAAAAGTATAATATTATGATATAATGGAAAAACAGGGTAAGAAAGTCTTGACAAAAGCGATAAAACATACTATATTTGAAGCGGAAAATGTTTTTTCATAGAAAATTTCTTAAGAGAGTAAAAAGAAGATTTCTATGAGAAAAGGTTCTCAAAACCAAATCGTCCCTTAAAAACCGGGAATCACAACAATAAAACCATCGATTAATGATGGAGGAGGAACACCATGAAACGTTTTTCTTTGATCGCCATCATGATGATGGTATTGGGATTTTGCTTCACTTCTACAGCTTCTGCTACTTTGTCTAATGATGTTATTGAGAAGAAATTGATACAATATGTAACCAATTTATTTGAAAGAAATAATGTGAAAAACATTATTGAAAAAAAAATAAATAGGGAGAATAACTGTTTTGCTCATACGCAAAAACAGGGTACGCATTATGTTGCAGCGGAGGTGATTGTTTCTTTATCTGATGCAAGATTTATTGTGGCTGTTTATCTTGAGATGGAAGAAGGAATGATTGTTAAAATAGTGGATTCAAAACACCACGTGTATTTAGATAAGAAACAAAATGAAAAAAAATATAATGACTTTCAGGAGGAATCCGCAAGATTTCTCACAAAGGCATATAATTTTGGAAAAGCGAATGGGGTAATTGCTGTGGTTTGGTGATTGACTAATAAAACACTCATAAATATTTTTTATGGGTGTTTTCTTTTTAAAATGGTGTGTGATATAATATTAAAGCTAAGTTAAAAGTAATATGCAAATAATAATAAATACAAAAAAACTTATTATAAAAATAGGAGTTGTTTTATTTTTTATATTAATTATAATTAATACTTTTTCTTTTGATTTTAAAAATAAAACATATTTTGAATGTAGTGCACGTTGTAATAGTTATGATGATAATGGTGTTGGCTCTGATTGTACGGATGATAACGCAAGTGATAATTATGACAAAATAACAAATATCATGAACGAAGATCAGGGTAGTATGACTGATGAAAAAAAAACAGCTGATAAAAAAGTAAAAGCACAAGAAAATGTTGATGATAAAACATGGCTTAATATACCATCGTTGTTATATGCGATTATTCGATTTTTTGCATTTTTAATTTCACTTGCAGTAAGTCTAATTGCATGGACATTTACAAAGGAGTTCATGGACATTTTTAATAATACAGGGATATATACAGGCTGGCAGACAGTGCGGGATGTGTTGAATATGTTTTTTATTTTTTTCCTCATTTATTCCGCTTTTTGTACGATCTTTCAAATCTCGCGGTATCATATCCGGAGTACGTGGGTGATGATCGTGGTGATGGCGCTTTTGGTGAATTTCTCATGGCCGATCTCACGCATCCTCATTGATATGTCAAATATGACAATGTCATGGATGCTGGGTTCTGATGGAGGAAATAAAATCAAATCAGATGGTTTGATGTCACAACTTGGGGAAAAATCAGAATTTGCCAAAATAATAATTGGGAAAAAAAAAGGTGAGAAGGTTGTGCTTACAGGTTCTTCTACGGAATATCAGCAATTATTTTTAGGAATTGTTACGGCATTTCTCTTTCTTGTTACTGTGGGGGCAATTGCCTTTCTTTTTGTTATCCGGATCATTGCATTGGCGGTACTCCTTGTCTTTGCGTCGGCGGGATTTGCATTGGCAGCCTTTCCTTCCACGGCATCACAAGCAAATAAATGGTGGAGTGCGTTTACAAAATATCTCTTTGCAGGACCGCTTCTTTTATTTGTTCTTCTATTATCAGTGAGTATTTTGAGCGGAATGGCAACAGATTTTGGAAAAAGTGCGGAAGGAGCGGTAAAAGGTAATGTAGCAAACACCTCAACAGGGGTGATGTTTTTGCAATATATTGTCACATTGGTCATTTTGTGGACAGGCTTACTCACTGCAGGAGCAATGGGAGATGGTGCGTCGAGTATAGTGCTGTCTGGTGCGGGGAAAGTGAAGGGCTGGGCGCAAAATAAAGTGAAGCAAGGTGCGTGGGGCTCGACGAAATTTGTAGGTCGTCGTGCGGATATTGTTGGTGGACATTTGTCAAAAAACCTTGGAGATCATGTAGAGAAATGGAGTGGAGGAAAAACACGATTGGGATTAAGTGGTCGTGCGCCAAGTTCATATGTGCGTAACATCGGAGAGCGGTGGAAAAATATGGGAGAGGCAGATAAGAAGAAATATGCTGGGTATGTAGAAGAGAGTAAGGCAGCAGGACTTGAAAAAGGTGGTCCTGGTGGAGATAAGGGTGCAAGAACAGCTTATGCAAATAAAAAAGTTGCTGAGTTGAAGAAAAAATACAAGGATGAAAACGTTGATGTTACTTCTGCAATGAGAGATTTTTCTACAGCAACAGGTCATGAACAAAGAGCTCTTGCAGAATACCTTGCAGAACATAAGGAATTTGGAAAAGGTGATGATTCTCAATATCAAACTCTTCAACAAATGTTATCTCGGCAGACAACTGCTCAAAACAGATTGGCTGATAATATCAGGACTGCGCTAGAGAAAAAATTAAGCAGTGAAGGAAAGGGTCATGTTGTATTGAGTAGTCGTATGGCAAGTGGTCAGTATGTGGATCAGGACGCGGCATATAATCATATGTTTGCAAAAATGAGTGGTCAAGACATTGGTAAGCAAGAAACACTGGTTACACAAATGCGACAAGGTCAAAATTTTCGTATTAGGCAACTTTTACAGCAACGCATTAACGGTAATCAACGGTTAGCAAACCAAATACGTGATAATGCTAGTGGGCAGTTTGTAGCTGATGCAAGTGCTCCAGGTGGTATTTTGACGTAATTTTTTGTAAAATATGGAAGAATATAGGAATAAAAAAAAATATTATCCCATTCTTGTTTCGACTAAATTGGGGGTGCTTGATTTACCGGAAGATGTTGTTAAAATACAAAACAAATTTCTAACGCTTCCCAAAAAAACACATGACTTGTTAGTATCTGATGAAATCGTAGATTTTATCTATGCGGTGGAGCAGCGGTATCGACTTTCTGATGCGCAGACGGAGGAATTTTCTCGTATGGTACGACAATATTTCTTTCGTGAAATTACGGACGGAGGTTTTGCGCAGAAGACGTCAGGACTGTGCCGTACATCGCCGGATGATGCACTGGCATTGCTTCGTGCGATCAACGCCATTGTGCCAAAACAAGAACAGGAGGAGCAGGCGCAACAAGTGCGTACCGCGCAGATGTCTCTTGCAGATGCATTGGTCAAGTATCCGCGGATCAAGGATCAAAATATTACCTCGCGTGCGATTGTCAGCAAGCCGTTTTTGCAACCGTTGCAACCGACAATAAAAAATTGGATCATGGTCTATGAAAAAATTCTCGGTGTAAGCCGTCATGATGCGATAGAGAGAGGGGAGTTTGTCTTTCGTGCGGAAGCAACGCGTGCATTGAGTGGTGATGAGCGTAATTTATTGGCGGAAATTCTGCGTTCACGTGATGAAAACACACCGATCACAGTGGATGTGGATACGCAAAAGATCATTGCGACCGCACAGGAAAAAAGTGCACCAGTGCAACAGCGTGTCATGCAACAAAGACCGCGAAACGTTTTTGTCCCGCAAAAAACTGTGCAAGCGCCACCACGACCGATGATACAAAGACAAGAAAATAAAAATATACAAGCACCACATCGACCGTTTAATGAAAAAGTAGAAGGCAAACAAATCGTTGGCAAAGTGGCTGATCCGCGAAAAAATCCTGTATTTGAATCATTACAACAAGAAATCATCAAAAACCGCATTGAAATGCAGGGTGGTATTACAGAGCAGGTACAAAACAGTGCACAGCAGGGTGCTACACAGGGGAATGCACAACGCACAATAGGATCTCCGGTTGTGCCACCGACCAATTTGCCAACGGCAACAACTCAAGAAAAAACGCCGGTTTCCGGTACGATACAATTCAGCTCAAACCACATCATGCCAGCAGAAAAATCCAATAAAAATACATTGCAAGCAACAAAAAATTACTTCAACATGGCACCGATCGGCGGAACACATACGCTGACACAAAAAGGAAAAGAATAAAAATCGTATTTTTTAAGAGCGGATATTTTTTCCGCTTTTTTATATTCTAATAGAAAATGGATTACAATGATGATATTTTTTGTTTCGAGTAAATAGGGTAATGTGATACTGCACATAAATATTTTTTGTGGTATAATGAGAGCGTTAAAAAAAATAGAAAAAAATCTATGCAGATCGTGCCACAATATATCGATGTTGAAGATAAAATTGCCGGGCCATTGACGTGGAAACATATTGGATGGTTTTTTGGTGGCGGAGTTTTGGCTTTTGTGGCGTGGACAGTCCTGGATCGTATGACATTTATCGTTGTCGCTGTACTACTTGTGATCGCTACGGCTTTAATGGCTTTTTATCGTCCGAATGGCGTATCGATGGTGGAATTTTTGGGCTATGGTCTGCGATTTCTCTTTCAACCGAAAGTGTATACATGGCAAAGAGAGGCGGAAAACGTCAAGGCAAAAAAAGCAAAACCTGTGACGATCGCATCAGTGCAAAAAGAAAAAAAATTGACGACAGATGACATCGCCGCAATTGCACAAACATTGGATTCGCATGGCGTGGAACGCAGTGAACGCATCAAGCAATTGATAAAAGAGCGAGCAGGTAAAAATAAAGAATAAATCAAAAAATATGGGATTATTTGGCGCAAAAAATACAGAAGAAAAAGTTGGTACGAGCACACTGCAATATGTGGACATCAAAACGATTCGTGATGGTGTTGTGATCCTGAGAAATGGCACGATGCGCGCAGTTCTTCTTGTGTCATCGGTGAATTTTGATCTCAAATCATCAGATGAACAAACAGCGATCATTGGGGCGTATCAAAACTTTTTGAATTCTTTGGATTTCCCCGTGCAGATCGTTGTCAGTTCGCGCAAATTGAATATTCATCCGTATACGGAAATGCTCAAAGAAAGAGCACGCGAACAGCGTAATGAATTACTCAAGATCCAAATAATCGAGTATCGAGAATTTATCAAAAATCTGACAGAAGTGACCAATATCATGAGCAAATTTTTCTATCTGGTTGTTCCTTTTGCGCCGGTAGAGGATGAGAGTGAGGGGATGTTGGGGCGCATCTCCAAAGTGGCGCATCCCGCACAAGATATTACAGAACATGAAGAATTGTTTGAAACGTATAAAAATCAATTGTGGCAACGTGTGGATCATGTGGCGGCGGCACTTGGTGGTACAGGATTGCATTTTGTCGCACTTACAACAGATGAGCTGATCGAACTTTATTACGGCATGTACAACCCGTCGGAATATGCACAGACAGGTATAAAGGACGTCCGTCAATCAGAAGTTGAACAATTATAGTAATTTGTATAGCAGGTAAAGAAATATGTTTTTTAATAGAAACATCGGACAAAAAAAACAAAATGCCGGAGATGAGGTGATCGAGAACGATCAATTTTATCAAAAAGGCGTAGCGACTGTTCGCGGACTTATTGCACCAAGCGCTTTGCAGGTGCAAGCGGATCATTTACAGATTGGTGGTGTGCTTTCTACAACGATCTTTGTCGTGGCATATCCGCGTTTTCTCAACGATAATTGGTTTTCGCCGATCATCAATATCGACTTCCCGATGGATATTTCCATGTTTATCCACCCTGCGGATACGCGCGATGTGCTTCAAAATCTCAAAAAGAGTGCGGCGCATGTACATTCACAGATCAATATTGAAGCGGAAAGTGGCAAGGTAAGCGATCCGATGTTGGAAACAGCTGTGGAAAATATTGAGAGCTTGCGCATCAGTTTACAACAGGGCACGGAACGATTTTTCCGCTTTGGTCTCTATGCGACAATCTATGCGGATGACAAAAACACTTTACAGCGAAGGAAAAGTGAAATCGAAGCGATCTTGGAAGCACAATTGATCTATGTCAAACCGGCAATTCTTCGTATGGAACAAGGTCTTGCGTCGACTATTCCTTTGGGCAATGATCGTCTCAATGCCGGCAATAATCTCAATACTGCACCACTTTCCACAACATTTCCTTTCGTGTCTGCCGACCTCTCATCCAATGAAGGGATTTTGTATGGGATCAATCGACATAATAACAGTCTGATCCTTTTTGATCGGTTCAATATGGAAAACGCAAATATGGTGGTGTTTGCAAAGTCTGGTGGTGGAAAAAGTTATTTTGTGAAGCTGGAATTGTTGCGATCACTTATGCTTGGTATACATGTGATCGTGATCGATCCTGAAAGTGAATACAAGCATCTCTGCCAAACTGTTGGGGGGACATTTGTTCGCATCTCTCTCGGGTCAAATGCACACATCAATCCGTTTGAGTTGCCGAGAATCCCCAAGGATGAGCGACCGGTTGATGTTTTCCGTAATACGATCGCGAGCTTGATTGGTCTTTTACATATCATGCTCGGTAGCGTGACACCGGAAGAGGACACGGTTCTCGAGCGTGCGATTCGTGAGGCATACGCAGTGCGCGATATCGTGGAAAATAGTCGTTTCGGAAATATTCCACATTCGGGATATCCGACGATGACGGATCTCTATGAAGTATTGCGCTCTATGGATGGTGGAGACTCACTGGCAAAACGGTTGTCCAAATATACGGAAGGGATTTTTTCTGGTTTTCTCAATAATGCGACAAATATTGAGATTAATAATCAAATGGTGGTGTTTAACATTCGCGATTTGGAGGAAGAGTTGCGACCGATCGCGATGTATATGGTGCTTCAGTTTATCTGGAATGAGATGCGCTCCAATATGACACGGCGTGTTGTCGCCGTGGATGAGGCGTGGGTGATGATGCAAAATGATGATGCAGCAGCATTTATGTTTGGCATTGCAAAGCGGTGTCGAAAATATTATACAGGACTCACAACGATCACGCAGGATGTGACGGACTTCATGACAAGTCGTTATGGAAAACCGATCGTAACCAACTCCTCACTGCAACTCCTCTTGCGACAATCACCGGCATCGGTGGATGTGATTGCGGAAACGTTCTTTTTGACCGATCATGAGAGATTTCTTCTTTTGGAGAGTAATGTGGGAGAGGGTATTCTCTTTGCCGGGCCGAAACATGCGGCGATCAAGGTGATTGCGTCATATAGTGAAGATCAAATCATCACATCCGACCCGCGACAATTGGAGGAGATCGAGCGCGCAAAAGAAGAAATGGAACATGAGGGAGACTAGCAAGATCAAGGATAGCAAAAAAATCGTCGAGATAACTCGACGATTTTTTGTGTATAAAATGAGTGAGGCGTGGTATAATGGAAAAAATATTCAGAAAATAAAAAATGGCTATTGCACAAACATATAATCAGAGAATAAGTGCTCCTGATGTCGCCAGACAAGCGGAATATCGGCGCAATTTGACTATGCGGCGCGTAGCACAGCAAAGAGATCAACAAGAACAAAGAGATGCATACACGCAGAAAATGGGAGAAGATCTGCGACAATCACAGCGTCCGGCGTCACAAAGTGACGCACAAAAAAAACAAGAGGTAAGAGACTTTCAACAAAAGATCAAAGAAGTGACAAACGACAGAGAAATATATACCATGTCGGATGATCTGTTGCGCATCGCCGAGTCTGAGGGGTCAATGTCAAAAATGGCTGTAAATGTTGCAAAAATGGCGGTGCATGCACGCGAGGCATTGCATGATTACACGAGCAAGTGGTGGGGTTTGGCGTTTTTTCTTGCACTGATCAAAGATGGACTGATTGATCCAAGCACGATCATTCCACCGTTGGGTATGGTGCTCAAGCCGATGGTCGGATGGCCAATGACACTCTTTTTTTTCATCTTTTTGTGGGGTGGAGGTTATATCAGAAAGCGTCTTGGGCAAAGATTTTATAGATATGCAATTTTGTTTTTAATCATGAGTTTTTTCCCTTTCGTGAACATTTTTATGCCGGAAACGGTTATTGCAGTTTTTGTGCGATGGCGCATCAGTAAAAAAGAGGCGGATAAGGCAAAGGGAGTAGTAAAAAATATCAAAGAAATTCAAGAATACGACGAGTAGATATAATGATCGATATAGTATTGTGGTATAATAAAAAAATAAATATCCTTAAAAAAATATGACACAAGAAACGAAACAAACATTGATCAGCGCGCTCTTTGCCATCGGTTGCCTGCTTTTATATTTTTTTTATCCGGTCGGTGATTCCAGATTTGAGATTTTTGTGGCTACGTTGATCTTTTTGTGCGGTTTACCACTTCTCTACAACAAGATCGTATTGCATCGGACAGTGCGAGATATGGGTTTGGAGTCGTTTTTAATGGAAAAGAAAGATATTCTTTTGTTGGCGAGTGCGGTTGTTTTGGGTGGCTTGATCAGTTTTTTCCTCGTGGCGATGAATTTCGGCATTCAACGGTATATTGGCAGCTTGTCGTTGACGATCGTGAAGAATTTTGGCGCATTTGCGATCTATGAACTCGTTTTTTCTTTGTTGGCGATGCTTCTTTTCTCGTTTTTTGCATGGGGATTTGTGCGATCGATTGCGTGGCACAAGGAGATTTACGCATATTTCTTTTCGCTCTGTGTTTTTGGGGTGTTGCTTATGGATTTTTATAGCGGATTTTTTATTATTGTTCCCTTGATCATACCGGCACTCTTTCTACTAAAAATGGATAAAAAAATCAATTTTCTCTATATTTTTATTGCGTGTTACAGTATTGGATTAATCCTTGATACGATCATCGTCAAATCATTCGCAAGCATTTTATGAAAAAGAAAAAAATTCTTTCTCTCACGATATTAATACAAATTACTCTTTTGCTGATTGAGCCTTTTGTGGCACAAGCAAGCATTTTTGGTTCTGCAAATGTATCGAGTCAGGCGCGAAGTGGTATCAATGACTTTTTGGAACAAAATCTCAATATTAACGTAGAAGAGTCACTTAAACCGATAACAGAAAGCATAAACGCCATGGATCGCAAGGGCACAATTCCAGAAGTATCGATTCGGTTTTCTACAACAAATCCGCAACCTGGGGAGATAATTACTGCATCAGCGGATGTAAAAGGGCTATCTAATACAAATGATGCATATTATATGTGGTATCTCTCAGGTCCAAGTCGCACAGGAGATGAGGCGACGGCTCAGGCTTTTGGTCTTGCCCCCGGTGGCATAGGCGATCCTCCAATGCAAAACATTTTTGCTATACAGGCACAGGCGGCGCTGTATTTTGATCCTCTGACACTAGATCAAAAAATGAATGGTGGCAACGAGGATGGTAAGTATATTGATGAGTATATGCGCATTACGACTGATGATAATGATGGATACAAAGCACCGCTTGGTGGAGCAAATGCTGAAAACGATGGGGGAAATGATTATTGTTATATTTATGATCCGGAATCCGGTATGCAATATGAGTTGATGCTTGATGATGGCGAGGACATGGAGACAGGAGATGGATGTGATGCATATGATACGGATACAACAGATTACGTAGCGCGGTGCATGATCAGTGACAGTGCAAACATGTGTCCAACGATCATTCCGCATCTCGATGGTATAATTTCCATGACAGTGGATGATGGTGATATATCATCCGATATTTCCATGTCTGGTGGTGATGGTGCGCGTATGCGCGGACTTGCGCGTTGTCTTGATTATGGCGTCGACCCGATGTGTTCAGATGGCAAACTGTCATGTCCATCAGCGGATGGGGCGACGATAACGGATTATGATGTTGGTGCTCTTACAGCTGTGATACCTACGCCACATTGCATTCCAAAAGATCGTGCCACAGGACAATTATGGAAAGATCCAAATCTTAGCGGTTGTCCTGCACCAAAATCTGTATGGTGTTTTGATGGAGAGGGTTGGCCGGCAGATCCCACAGGGTACGAGGACCTTTGTGGCACTGTTTATGGCGAGGAGCGAGGAAATTATTATGGAAACAGTTGTCACGATTGGTATTTGAAGGGGGATTTTTTTGAGCCGGGAGAATGTAAAGGAGGAGAATTGGATCACAATGAAGATAATACATGTCCAGCATTGAAAAGTCACGCAGAAGGAGGAATTCGACCATTTCCGGAGGGTGCCGGTGATGGAGATTTTCCATTGGGTGAGGAATTGGTATATCATTTAAATCCATTTTCAGATCGCACAACACCTCTTGCAGAAAACGATGAGGCATTGACCATGGGAGTGGGCCAAGTTGATTTTACGTGGAGATACCAAGAAGGAGATAAAATCGGTGTAATCGTTGAGGGTATCGGGCTTGGGGCAACAAAACATGAGGATGCATCATACCAAACGGTTTATGCAATGTTGCAACCCGGATGTAAGGATGTAATTGAGCCAATTGGTTCGTATAACGAAACAATAAAAAACAAATCTATCAATATTAAAACTGCATCAGTTAATCTCGGTAAGTGTATTGAAGGAGTAGAAAGTGGTGTACCGTTATATGTCAAACCCGGCACCTCCGAATACGACTCTCTCACTGTCTCCCTCTCCACAGGCGCATCACAAAGCGGTGCAGCCATCCCCAGTGGCCTCGGACAACCGGTACACGTCACAGCAAGCGCAAATGAGA
>JBAZXC010000012.1 GCA_041660065.1 Parcubacteria group bacterium
GACGTAATATGTTGTGCCTGGGGTGAGGTTTGTGAGAGTGCAGGAGTAGTCTCCGACTCCTCCTGTTCCTGCGGAACAGGAGTCCGTGTAGTTACCACTTTCTGTACCCCAGTGGATGAGACGTTCCGGGTCTTCGCCTCCTGTTTCTGTGATTGTGCCGTTTCCTGTAGCTGTGGTGTCTGTGATGGAGGTGGGGGATGGGGTTTGGGTGGGGAGGGATGGAGATATAACTACAGGGACATCAACATATTCCATGACATGTATCTGACCACTATAACCTTCTGTATAAGATATATAAATCTTTCCCATTGAACCAAAAACTAATGCGGAAATATGTCCATCATCATAACTCCCCAATTGTCCAAGTGTCACTACGGTTTGCCACGAGCCACCCGAGTATTTCATTATGTTATGGCTATACGCCTCATAAAAATCCCCACTGTCAGGATCAATGATCACCGTTCCATGTTCTTCTGGAATATTTACAACATCTTGCCATACGGCACCAGAATATTTCATTATTTTATCCCTATATGCAACATATGGTTCTGATGTTGCAGTTTCAAATTTTAACACCGTCGGATATGCAAACCCATCACCAGAAATAAATCCGACATTTCCAACCAATTCCCAGGAAGTTCCATTGAATTTTATAACAGTTATCTCATTATTATTTAAGCTGTCTGCAAATGCTACATATGGTTCACCGGTAGTTGGATCAAAGGCTAATGATGATCCCCCTTGATAGCCATAGTAGGCTTGTTGAAAATTATAGCTTGATATACCATAGCCAACTATTGTGCCAACTAATTGCCATGTGATCCCGTTAAATTTCGCCAAATTAAATGCACCATCATTATCAAAATAAACCAAATATGGCTCATGATCAGATGAATTGAATGCAAAAGAAGATACATATGTTTCAGCACCAAAAAAACCCAACCCTACAGACTGCCATGAGCTACCATTGAGTTTTTTAACAGTAGGAATACGAGTTGAATTAATGCTATCGTATAAATCATATGCGACATAAACATCGTTTGAAGTGGGATCGAAAGCTATTAATGGATTGTTCATGTATACATCGGTTGAATACATACCATTCCATATTTCTACATCTCCCCCTACTTGCTGCCACCCATCAATTTCTGAATATTTAAATATCCTATTATCAAATGCTATGTATGGCTCACTAGTGATTGGATCAGTCGCCAAAACAGGATTATTATCATAACTTGACCAATCCCCTATTATATTTTCATCCGCTTGTGCGTTATTTTCTAGCCCCAAAGAAACAAAAACCACCAACATCCAAATAACACATCGTATATATTTTACAATTTTCATATATATATATATTTTTCTCTAGTATATCACACACTTTATCAATCGTCTTGTGTTTTTTTCTTCTTGATGCCGATCGTTACAAAATTGCGCAAGAACCATATACAAAAAACAATTATGACAATACCAGATCCACCATAGATCAAACCATTGCGTGGCAAAACGTAAATATTTTTTATCTCAGATTCAAATACGACATCGTCATATGCCGAATGCATGGTCAGTTTTGCATTATATACACCAAAATCCCATATATCAAAAGATACGTTTTTGGTAAATGTGCGCGTAGAATCAGGATACATCACTTCCGGATCAATCTTGATCGTTGTAAATTTCTTACCAAAGCGTGTAACGACGATCTCTCCATCCATTTTGTAGTGCATGTTGCCATCATTGATCATTTCCATTTGTAGCGCGATCGGCGCATCAATATACCATCGGCGCAAACTGTCAAATCGGCGTAGCGCTCCGCTAATTTTTGGATCCTCATCACCGCGCACTGCCAGCGTCACGATTGATCCCACACGATAATTGACGCCTACTTTTGCCGCACTGAAATCCTCATCGCCACCATCCACCTTATTTGTCGTTTGAAAGAGGATTGTTCCATAATATCCATTGGTTGGTTGCCCCTCCGGCACTGTAATGGCGAATTCTATATCTTTTGCCTCCCCTGCCTCAAGCACAAAGTCGTTTGGCACACTAAACCAATCGATCACATTGAACATGTGTCGTGGATGCCCATCCTCTCCGCCAAAAAGATTGACGTGCTCACTGTCAGATGATACAAAAAAATTTTCTACACTTACCGTGACGTTTCGCGATCCGCTGGTATAATTTTTTACATTGAATTTCCCTACGCGCCTCTCACCTGAACACATCTCCCAATCAATGCGAATAGGCGAGACCTGCAATCCTTTCGGCTTCACGACCTCTGTGTTCTGCGCGTGCGCCACATGTACGAATATTACACAAAAAATGACCCCACTAATAAAAAAGTAAAGTTTCTGTAATTTTCTACTCATAAAAAGTTTATATCACACTACTAATTCATTTATTTCATAATAACACAAAAGATCATCTCTCCACAGAGACGATCTTTTTTGTTTTCGATGATATACAAGAAAAGACTATGGTTTGCCGATGGCCGTGTATGTAATATTACCAGCATACACGCCTGACTTCTGCGTTGCGGCAACGTCAAGTTTGTAGCAAATCGTTGTTGTCGTTGCACCAACGGAATATCCATCATGATCCATGACCGGAATCGGAGTGGTTGTATCCGGATTCTGTGGAATACCTGCAAAAAGCGCATCAGCATCCTCCGCTACAGTACAATCGGTAGACGTCCCCCACCATGTATTATTCTTTGTTGCGCCAGAAACTTCTTCCACGCGAAAACCAAGTCCTTTTGTCGTACCATTGTCCCATGCTGCAGAATTGGACCCATTCCATGCTGTCAAATCACTGATATATGTTGTATTGTCCGTGTGTTTGAGAACACTTGTGTCACCGTTTGCTGTACGATCCACAAAGAGATCGTATCCTTCTTCATGATTTGTCAACACGGAACATGTTGATCCCCCCACAACAGGAGTATCGGCAGTGACTGTACTAAAATCAACATCCGGATCTGTACCAGATCCTCCACAATCCAACGAGAGATTGGAATTAACTTCCACCTGAAGATTCACCGTATCTGTATCAGTTGCCGCAAAGACAATGGTTGTTACAGACGTTACAGAAAGAGAGAGTGCCAGCGCGCTTATGCCTGCAACGAGCTTCATTTTTTTATGCATATTTTTTATTTATTATATATTTATTTTTATGTCCCTGACCAAAGGACTTTTTTTACTAAGATTATTGTACCACAAAACACCAATCCCGTCATTTTTTCTACAATTTGGAAATTGCCGTATATGTAATCACATTGGCGTATGTGCCAGCCTTTTGCGTACTTTCAACATCAACCTGATATCCCACCTCAGTAGCATCGCCGCCACTGGTATACCCCGTCTTTTCATGCAACACCGTATCGGTATTTGGGATACCGGCGTAATTATGATCCAAACCAGTCGTCCATTTTGCCGCAACATTGGATCCACTCATGATCGTTACACCCAGTCCGGTCCCTGTCCATGTAGTTGGCACAGCAATTGTCCCCGCATACGCCGGAATCGTCGTCGTCCCATCTGCAACATGTGTGAGATCATGGTTTTGCGAGATTAAAAGATCATATCCTCCCCATGCATCCGTCGTCACAGTCGCGGTTGTCGATCCAGAATTCGGCGTTCCCGCAACCACTGTCCCTAAATCCTCTGTATTGGAATTCAATACAAGACTGAGAGTGTTATTTACCATGTACCAAAAACCTGCCTGTGTCTGATAATCTTCACTTGACCCCAAGCCGACAACCGGCTCACCGATTGTATCTGTAAGCGCATATGTACCATCATCGCTTGGCTCGCCCCCGGCAAAACCGACATTATCAACTGTAATATTGTATGTACCATCTGTTGCAGCAAAAACAAAAAACGGCACAAGAAACAATCCTCCTACCCACATGACAATGTTCCTGACATTCATAATCACTATTTTTAACATTATATTTTTGCACTCTTTTCTTCCCGTTCATTATATCATACACCCCGCCCTTCTGTCACAGGGGCAGAATCCTTCAACATAAAAACTGGTAAAAAACCCGCTAAAAGAACACAACCGATCACCACAAAAAAAATACGCATATCGGCAAAGATCCACAATGCCATACCAACACTTATAGCACTGGCAATATAGGCCACCGCACGCGTTGACCGGAAAAAATTGATCAATGCAATATCATTCTCATTAATCTGTTTGTAAAAATAAGAGTCCTGCAATTCCTCTACAAGAGCGGCACCAATGCGTGAAAAAAACAAAACCGTCGCCCAAAAAACAAATGTCCTGCTCGTTGAAAAAAACATCATTCCAATAGAGACCACCATAATACTCAACCCCATCAGTAACATTTCCTTTTCGCCGTATTTTTTGTCCGCAAGCACTCCTGCGGGATACTGCAAAAAAATAAACGGTACAAGCATCACCATAAAGATCATGCCAATATCACCCCACGTCAAACCGATATTACGCAAGTATAGTGGCATATAGATCGTCATCGCCGCATAGAAAAAATTCAACGTAAGAGAGACCAAATAAATGTTGAGAAGCGCTCTGTTGTGTAAAAATTTATAGATGACATTTTTTGTATGCAACTGCTGCGGGATTACATGTCCCTGCACATCATTGAGGGCAATAAATGCAACCAAAAACATCATCGCGTAAAGCACCAATGTCACTGTAAAAATCATAAAAAAACCATAATGTTCCAAAAGAAACATCGAAATCAGTGGTCCGACCAATATACCAAAATTCCATACCGAAAGATAAAAACCCCGCACGCGTCCCGTGTGTCCATTGGTTGAATATGCCTCCAAAACAATATCAAAAACGATTGCGACAATACCGTATAGAATGTAATAGATCATCATCAAGATCGCACCTCCCCATGAGACCGGTGATAATTGCAATGCGAGCAACACCCCAACTTGCGCTGCAAGGAGCGTCAATAACGTCCGCGCACGACCAAACCCCTCAATGATGCGATTGAGTTTAAAAAGTGCGACAAGTAAAATGCAAAAGATCACAACGTAAAAAAGACTTACATTATCAGACATGATCACTTCCTTGAAATATGAAGAGGTAACGTATGCCAAAAGCGAGATCGAAAGACCAAAAACAAAGCCTAAAAAAGCAATAAGCTGAATGACGCGATCTTCCGCAAATGTTGTATACATTCTTTTTACCATCCCTGTCCAATTTTATTTACACCCCCTACACCAGCACGGTACAGGGCACAGCCCTGTTGCCGAATGGTACGGGGCACAACCCTCTTCCCAAATTAGCACAAGACAAGCCATTCTATAATTCCTACTCCCACTCCCCAACTCCTACCCCCTAATTGTAATACCC
>JBAZXC010000013.1 GCA_041660065.1 Parcubacteria group bacterium
GGGGCTATGGCATGGACAGAATGACACCAAAACAAAAGATCGCATCTACACTGTTTTTATCGTTAAACAACATTAACATTACAATTCCTCAAAAAGTAACCTTGACTATGCAACAGTACAATTCTTTTAAAAAAGATCACGCTATGCTATAATAAAGCATATGATATTGAAACTATTCTATACAATATTCTTGGCATTAACGGTTGCGCTCTTTGTCGGATTGGGCATTGATGCTTTTTATCCCGGACCAAAAATGCCTGATTATCCCGTCGAGCTCAATTCCGTCAAACCAACCTGTGACTCAAATCAGGAGCAGATCATTGCTCAAAACACGTATGACCAGGCGATGCGAGATTATAATGAAAAATCAAAACCATACAATCGCAATGTTTCTATTATCGCTTTCGTATTTGCTGTGGTCATCCTCGCCATCAGTTTGGCCTTCCTTTCCAAAATAAAAATGATCGCCGATGGCATTCTCTTGGGAGGCGTCTTTACCACCATTTACGCTATAATCCGCGGACTCATAAGTGAGGACACGAAGTTTCGCTTTCTCATAGTAGCACTCGGATTGATCGTCGCGCTAACCCTCGGCTATATCAAATTCATCCAGACAAAAGAAGATCAACAAGATTAGCACTTCAAAAAAATCTCTCCTACAATAGGAGAGATTTTTTTTAATTTTATGAGAAAAATACCCAATTCCTGCAAACTTTTTCCAAATATTCAGATTGAATTTTTTTCGGCACAAAATCAATTTATCCCTCTCTGTTGAAATAATTATTTTGCAGGTTATTCTTCTGTCATGAATTTTTCCAAATTTCTTTTGGTCCTATTGTGAAATCTGGATCCGCCGTCTTCATCCTTATAGCATTCCGTCAATTTGATATTCTGCTTTAGGTAAAAGGTAATTATACTTTCCACACTTTTCTTCCACTCTTCCCACGCAATTGTACGTCCGGAAATGATCTCCGCTTCTGCTTTAAGCTTAATTGCATTTTCTTTGAATTGTTCATATGTGCCAGCCAACCCCACCAGATCAGACGCGCGCACGATCTTTTCCTCCAAAGTGCTGGATTCTTTGTCCTTATGCGTACTAATGATGCATCTCTTTACATTCTCTACGACTTCATCAGAAACGCCCAAACTCCGCAAAGAATTTTCTGCCAAATGCGATGAATATTCTTCTTTGCTGTCAAAGCCCATCTTTATATGATCTTCGTGATACCCCGCATCATGAAATAGGAGTGCATACCTGATCAGATCGCTATCAACGTCAATGCCACTCGCCTGACAATTGGCAACGATCTCATATCCCGCGCCAACAGCTTCTTTGGCGTGACCAAAGTTATGATACGGGATATCCCCATAGAGTTTCTCCGCTAAAAATTCTGCCTGCCTCAACAACTCTATTCTCTTTTCATTGGAAATTCTTGCAGGCTCTTTTTGCTCTGTACGCCCCATCGGAGCCACATTCCCTTTTTCAAAATTAAATTTCATAAATTTATGCTCTATTAAATCTGTACCCTATACTACCATGATAATTCGATCATTGTACATCGCATCATGCCTTGATTATAAAAAATATGAGAGCGACAGCATCTATTTAGACACTAGTCGCTCTTTAATAATCAAAATGATCTTTTGGATCACACTCCAAGTACAATTTCTACTCAAACAGCTGTCCATTCACTTGCATCAACTCCCCGTCCGCGAAAACACTGCTGACCTCTCCTGACAAAAAATTCATTTCTTTTGCCATCGAAATAACCCTGTGTTATATCACAGTCACGAAGAAATGATAGCTCCCTGCCGGACAACTCTTTTACTTGTTCGATGGGAATAAAAACATTTCCACTTGTTTTTTGCATATTTTGAGACGAGATGCCCCTTTGTGAAACAAGTGTACTCACCGATCGAGCTTCTCCACCTTTTCTCCTTAAAACGGGGACATCAGGCACGTCTCTCAGTTGGAAATTTTTTTCCACTGAACCAAAATCACGCAACTGACCATACGCCCATCGTAGATCATGTCCCGGCATGCTTTTTTGGGTCTTTTTTGTCCATTTTTTCCTTTGTGCAACAATCGGTTCGCTCATTAAACATCCTCCTTTGCATTGGGGTTTCACGTTGGAATGTACGACTAAAAACAGTATAACAAAAATAAATTTTAACGCAAAGAAAGACCCTCGTAACTTCATCCCAAAAAGTCAACAGGGATGAGGGACTTCTTGTGGAGAAAATACTGATTTGATGTGATTTTTTTTAAAAATAAAACCTCATCGATCACTACTGTGACCAATGAGGCTATATATCTCTGAAAAATTGCTTAAAAACAACCTTTCATAGTCATTCTTACATGTTCACCAAGAGGAAATACTCCCTTGCCCAATTCTTTGATGTCAGCACCGGATTTCCGGAGACGATTAAAGCAGGACAAAATGGAAGTATGTTTTGCAGCCACATCGATGATGGCTGAAATTATTGCCACCCATGTATCTGGAGAATCCTTATCTCCTTCAATTTCAGATTGCGCAGAATCTGGGGCAAGCCGAATTATAGGCGAATTATTATGTTGATATCCTCCAGAGGCAACAACAACAAATATACCATTATTGAATCCTTTTTCCACAACAGACAGCCCGGCATCTTCCGTTTCCATACGAAGATCTGTAATAATTAGATCAAAAGAGCACGATTGATCAATTTGGCCCAAAATCTCCGTTGCAGAATTGAAAAATGAAAAGTCAATTCCAGAAATTCCCGCAACAGCATTTTTTGCCGCTTCTATGTTTTCTGGTGTATCATCTACTATTGCAATTCTTTTGAAATTCAAACGAAGTAATTCTTCTAATAAATTCATCATTTCATCCTCCAGATATGAGATAAAATATAGTTTTCAGTTATTAAGTCAACAGACATTACATGATAAATTAAAATTGAATAAAAGTCAACGTTTGTACTGTTGCATAGTCAAGGTTACTTTTTGAGGAATTGTAATGTTAATGTTGTTTAACGATAAAAACAGTGTAGATGCGATCTTTTGTTTTGGTGTCATTCTGTCCATGCCATAGCCCCCATGTCTTCTTTGCGTGTTGTAATAATGGATCCATTGTTGGTATTTGTATTCGATCACTTCCAAAGGATCATGAAATGAGATGTACCTATAAAAGAATTCTTTTTTCATGGTTCTGTGATATCTTTCGATTTTTCCGTTTTGCTCGGGATGATAGGGATCATTCTCTATGATCTCTATACCTATAGATTCACAAAATGTTTTTAACTCTTTACCGTATCTGTTATCCACGCGTATTCTTTGTATTTTGAATGGGACTCTCGGTATCATATACTTTACGAAATCTATGGCACTCTTGGCATCTTCGTGCGCATAGATCTTTGCGATCACATATCTAGAACAATCATCAATGGCATCAAAGCTTGCCAGTTGTCTTTGTCTGCCAAATGGATAGCACGCATCCATTTGTAACTCTCTGCCTGGCGTATCCAGGCAATACAGCTTTGGTCGCTCCTTGACCCATCTCTTGTATTCCTGCGTGTATCTGATCTTCTCTCTTTTGAGAATTCTGTATACGGTTGATGGATGAATTGTGATGTTGTATATGTCGTACAGCTTATCTGCTAATGGCTGTGGACCGTCATGCGGGTTTTTCAGTGCTACGTGTTTTACCAGATCTTCGATCCATGTTGGTGTTTTGTTATGTGTTGGTGTATAGCTCTTTGGTCCCGGTTTTTTTGGCATTAATGCACTTTTCCCTTCTTTTTTGTATCGTTTCGCTAATCTAGAAACTGCATTGGCGTGCATATGCAATAGCTTTGCTGTTTCTTTTCTGTCTATTGATCTGTTTATATATCTTTTTAAGATGTTCTCCTTCATATGGATGGTTTCCTCTATTGTGTTTCTTCTCATAGAATTTATGGTAATGATGATGCAAATATGCATCCCACCATATCACATGAGATCTAAAACCTAAAGGTAACCCTAATTGCTGCAATTGTAACA
>JBAZXC010000014.1 GCA_041660065.1 Parcubacteria group bacterium
GCACTCATCATGTCCATTATGCTTTTTGTCCCGTCACTCCTATTGAGTGCGGGAAGAAAGATGTGAGATGTGGTATACTGGTAGTGTGAAATTAAAATAAAAGTCATGAGTAAAAAAAATTATTTGTTAGTTGGCGTGGTTTTTTGTTGTGTGTTGTTTTTCTGTAATGTGTCGTCTATTTTTGCGGCATCATATACATTGATCGAAAATGTGCCATGGGCAAAAGCCGGAGACAGCTTCCCTACGTATATTACAGGTTTATATAATTTTCTTGTTGCTGTTACTGCAATTGCGGCACTGCTTATGATCACGATTGGGGGTTTTTATTATGTGGTGTCAGCGGGTAATCAAGCCCAGGCGGGAACGGCAAAAAAGATCATTTCCGATGCGCTTTTGGGGTTGGTAATCGTTTTTGTCACATGGCTTATCCTGCATACGATCAATCCGGATCTTTTGGAGTTTGCTGATCTCAGCAAATTACAGCAGAGTGTTCAAAGTGGTAAGTAGAGTTTTTTACATCACTAAAAATTTGACCAATCGTCTGTTGCTAAAACTTTAGAGGTGACACGTGGGATGTGAGTAGATGAGGAAATGTGGTTAATGGATAAATTTTACAAGTACAAAAAATATGATCAAAAAAATATTCATTGTGTCAACAATCTTTTTACTGACCCTCCTTGTTTTTTTTGGCATTTATTCCGTTGCGTTCAAACCGCAAGATACACAAAAAGTTGCAACAAAAGATCAAAAAATAGGCGATGGTCTGGATATTGCCAATATTGTTGGAGAAAAAATGGTCAATATTACATCGGATCCTGTTATTGCTGCGACACTTGGTCCAAATAGTGATACGATTCGATATATTGATGGTCTAGACGGACGTGCATGGACAATGACGTTGCGTGGATCAAACAAGGAGGTTTTGATGAGTGAAACATCGGGCGTGCCGGTAAGCGTCAAATGGTCACAGCGTGGGGATGCGGCGATCATAAAATACAATGATGGAGGAATTTTCGTACATAACTATGCAACAAAGACCAAAAATAAATTGCGCAACGGCATGGATGATGTTGAATGGGCATCAATTGACGGTAAGATCCTTTATAAATACTATGATGAAAAAACAAAGGAACGCTCTCTCAATATCGCGAACGCTGATGGAACAAATTGGAAAAAAATTGCAAACTTGCCATTTCGCTATACAGAGTTTATGCAGATCCCATCGTCAATTCTTGTGGCGTTTTGGCCAATGCAGGATGTACAAGTCGCATCGGAAATTTTTACGACGAGCACAATCAATGAAACAGAGCCAAAAAAGATCTTTTCGGGAGAATATGGAGGAGAATATGTTTTTTCGCCAAATGGTAAGAAAGTGCTGGTGAGCAGTGTGAAAAATGGAGGCATCACATTGGGCGTTATGGATAGTGATGGTAAAAATTATACCGATCTCATGGTGCCAACCATCGTGGATAAGGCTGTGTGGTCAAAAGACAATAAGACAGTATATTATGCACAACCAACCGATGTGCCAGATTCTGCAGTGTTGCCAAATGATTATGTAAATAAAAAATTTACAACACACGATACTTTTTATAAAATGGATGTGGAATCCGGCAAAAAAGAACGAATTATTGAGTTAAAAGAGATCAAAGAAAAAATAGATGCTTCAAACATGTTTTTGTCGCCATCGGAGGACGCCCTATTCTTTATTAACAGAGAAAATCAATTGTTGTACAAAATAAGTTTATAAGCGTGACACAGCGGGTGATTATATGAATAATTTGCAAAAAAAAGTTCTTGCTTTTGTTGTTGTGACATGTCTTTTTTTGTCTCCGCCGGTAAGTGCGTCGGCCTTTGGATTGGATTCGTTGGATTTTTTTTCATCTGACTCAATACAAGATCTTTTGGGCGATGCAGATTCAATTGACAGTTTACTGGGCTTGTCAGATTTATCGGGAAGCGGTTCGGGTGCATCAAGCAAATTGCAATCCGGCATAAAAGAATTTTTAGAAAATGATCTCAATATCAATGTGGAAGAAAGTCTTAAACCGATTACAGAAAGCATAAATTCTGCGGGAAATAAAGGTAAAATTCCTGAAGTGTCAATTCGGTTTTCTACGCCAAATCCAAAGCCGGGGGAGATGGTCACGGCTCTTGCAGAAGTGACAGGAATATCCAATGAAAATGAAGCATACTATTCATGGTATATAAAAAATGATGAAAATCGCGAGGTGCCACCAGATGGTGAGGATCGCATGGTCACATATCGTGCAAATGCAATACGCGCACAAGCAGAAATGTATTTTGATCCGTTAAGTCTTGATCAACCAATGAACGGTGGCAATGGTGATGGTAGTTTTGAAGATGACTATAATCGCATTTTAGCTATAAAAAACGATAATGACGATTATCGGACAAAAATGGGTGGAGATAATGGCATTCGTGGCGTGGATCATTATTGTTATGTGTATGATCCGGAAACAGGTGTCCCATATGAATTGAGTGGATCGACTGAAGATAGTGACGATGATGATGCCAGTGAAGATGGTTGTCCAAATGGATATACGCCACGGTGTTTGGTGGAAAACAGGGAAATTCAGTGTCCAACCGATGTGGAGGGTGCGTTTGGGGATATAATCACAGAAATAGAGGATGATCTAAATGCCACAATGGACGGAACGATTGGAGGTAATGGTGGCACGCGAACAGAAACATTGACACAGTGTCTTGATGCTGGATCAGCACCAACGTGTGGTAAGTCAAATACACTTATTTGTCCGCCGGACGATGCAGATACGGATATTACATATAGCTATGGCGGAACAATTAGTATTCCAACGCCATTTTGCGTGCAAAAAGACGAAGAAACGGGCAAATTGTGGACAGATCCAAATACAGTCGGGTGTGTTACGGATGGAGCAAGTTGTTCGGACTACACGACGCAGGGCGTATTGGCTATACCGAGTGAATGCGATGTTAAAGATTTAAGTGGGGGAGATGGTGATTCTTGTGATGGAGTGTCATTGGCGTCTGGTGACGTAGATGAAAAGTTATATCATCTAAATCCCTACACAGATCGGACGACACCTCTTGCAAAAAGTGATGGTGCACTCATTGCAGGAATTGGTCTGAAGGAATTTACGTGGAAATATCAAGAGGGGGATGAAATGGGTGTTGTTGTTGAAGGCATGGGACTTGCACCGACAAAACATGAAGATGCGACATATCAAACAGTTTTTGCGATGATGCAACCGGGATGCAAGGATACACTATTGCATTTTGATAATTACGATGAAACAGTGAAAGGAAGAACGATAAATATACAAACGGCAAGCATTCTCTCAGATAACGAGGGAGAATCTGATGCTATGTCTGGGAATATCGCCATGTGTGTGCTCAATGGAGATGAACTCTTCGTCAAACCCGGCACCTCCGAATACGACTCTCTCACTGTCTCCCTCTCCACAGGCGCATCACAAAGCGGTGCAGCCATCCCCAGTGGCCTCGGACAACCGGTACACGTCACAGCAA